>DATCPW010000156.1:0-7761 GCA_036569865.1 Candidatus Dormiibacterota bacterium | reverse complement strand
CCTCTAGGGAGTCCCCCTTCCAGGGGGTGCGCGGGATCTGGCTCCGCCAGGCCCGCGCCTCTAGGGGGAGTCCCCCTTCCAGGGGGTGCGCGGGATCTGGCTCCGCCAGGCCCGCGCCTCTAGGGGGAGTCCCCCTTCATTGGTCGGCCGGTAACGAGGCTGACCCCGACACCGCAGGGCGGAGGCCGGTGAAATGCCGGTCTCCGCCTTGTGGCCAGTGGCATCGCTGGCTGCAAGGCCACCCTTGAGGTCATTCTTCCCAACAAACTCCCAGGAAATCCGCAGCGCGCCCACATGATGAATTCCGATGCTTGCGGCATGAGCACCGTTGCTTTGAGGCTCGCACGGGGGTGCGCCGGGATCTGGCTCCGCCAGGCCCGCCGCCCCAAGGGGGAACGTCCCCCCTTAGACGCAAGATGAGAACGCGAATCCTCGTCGCCGTCGCGGCTGTCGTGGCCGTGGTCGCGCTGTCGGGCGGCGCCGCGTACGTCTATTACTTCTCCGGCCTGCGCTCGGCGCCGGCGCAGCTCGGCCTGAGCGCGACTCCCACCGCAGCGACGAGCCCAACGGCGACGCCAACCACGCCCACCTCATTGACGGGCAGCTGGACGGTCACGTCTGGCTCGCTTGCCGGGTACCGCATCAAAGAGCTCTTCGTGGGCCAAGCCTCCAAGCACGAGGCGGTGGCGCGGACATCGGCCGTGACCGGCGGCCTGACGGTGACGGGCTCCTCGAGTGGTTACCAGGTCAGCTCGCTCACCTTCACTGCAGACGTGACGAGCCTGCACAGCGTCGACTCGGTCGCTGGGCGCGACGTGACCCAGCGGGATGGCGTCGTCAGCCGCCAGCTCGACGTCCAGCAGTTTCCGAACGCGACATTCACCGCGACGTCGGCGTCGGTGCCGGGCGCGATTTCAAGCCAGGCGGTTGACGTGACCGTCACGGGCAAGCTGACGATCCATGGCGTGACCAAGGACGTCACCGTCAAGGCGAAGGCTCAGCTTGCGGGTGACAAGGCAGAGATCGCGGGCAGCACGTCGATCGTCATGACCGATTACGGGGTATCGCCGCCGCAGGTGCCCTTCGTCACTGTGGACTCGACGCTGCTGATCGAGTTCGACATCTTCCTGGTGAGGTCCGCCTAGCGCGTCCTGTGGAGGCGGATGAGCACCACCTCCCAATCGGGTAGGTTCCACGGCGCCGGGGCGGCATATGGATTCGCCTTCGTGGGCCAACCTGCGAAGTCCAGCGTTGAATACTCATACCAGGCCACGCCCTCTGTGACCGGGATCACCGGAACATCCTCCAGCATGATTGCCTCGAGCTGGTTGATCAGCTCATGCTGTTTGGCGGAATCGGTGGTGGCGCCGAACTGGTCCAACAGCGCGTCCGCCGCAGGGTTGCTGTAGCGGCCATAGTCACCGGCGGCTACAGCTCCGAGGGCGGCAGTGGTGGCGCTGGCCAGCGTATTGCGAAGCTCGTAGTAGGGCGTCGGCCCTGGCGAGCTGTTCATCGAGCCGTATGCGAGGTCGAAGTTGCCCGTGAATAGCTTGTCGAAATACGCGGTGCTGTCCAGGTTTTGAGCCTTTAGCTCGATGCCGACCTGCTTCAAGTTGTCCTGGATCACCTGCACCGATGCGACCCAGTCCGTGTACCCGGCGATGTTGATGATCGAAAACGAAAGCTTCTTTCCGGACGAGTCCTGGTAGATCCCGGAGCTGCCCCTCGTATAACCGGCCTGCTGCAAAAGGCCGGCCGCTTTTGCGGGATCGAACTTGTAGCCGTACTTCGCCGCCTGAGGCTGGTCGATCCAGCTGTCGAACGTCGGCGAGAGCACACCTGTCTGATTGCCTGGCGGCTCGTAACCGTATTCGCCCTTCTGAGAAACGCTGCCGCGGTCGATCGCGTATGCAAACGCCTGACGCACAAGCTTGTTGTTCAGCGGCGATCTCGTGACGTTGAACCAGATGTTGACGTTTTCGATCGGCGGGAACCAGTACTTGTTGTGAGATGGGTCCTTCGCGACGTAATTCGTGTCGATGTTGGGGATGAACTGTCCGCCCCACTGCGCTTGGCCCGCGGCCAAAGAAAGGTTCGTGGCATCGTTGTCGACAGACGCCGGGTAGTTGACTGTGTCGAGATATGGAACCCCTTTCTGCCAGTAAGTCGGGTTCCGGCTGAACTTGATGTTCTGCGGGGTGCACTCACTCATCGTGAAAGGCCCTGTACCTACTGGAGCTTTGATCACCTGCGTCGCGGGGTTCGCGTAGCCGGACCAGATGTGCCGCGGGACAATCGGGGTCTGGGCCGCGATCTGGTAGAAGCTCGCGACCGCAGGCTGCGTGAAAGCCATGACCACCTTGTCAGCACCGTCCTGCGTGACGCTGGACAGCACCCGCCAGTTGGACTGCAGATCAAGCTCAGGGTGCTGGTTCAAAAGATTGAACGTGAACACGACGTCGGCTGCCGTGAACGGCTGACCGTCACTCCATTGGACACCTTGGCGGATGGTGAATGTGAGAGTCCTTGCGTCGCCACTCCACAAGTAATCGTTGGCGAGCCATGGGGTCTTCGCGTCGCTCAGCAGGTTGTCGTAAACCAGCGGTTCGTAAAGGATGCCGAACGACTGGCTGCTCATCGGCGACTTATACGGGTTGAAATCGCATTGCCAAAGTGCGACGGTCGCGTTGGCGATCGTGAGCGTGCCGCCTATCTTGGGCTTGGATGTTGGAGTGGGACCGGACGTCGAGCATCCAACACAGGCCCCAACCACTACGGCCAGCGACGCCAACCAACCGGCGATCCGGACAAACCGCCTCATGCGCACAACGGCATCTTGGCAGCCATATGAAGGACGCGGCGCCGCTGCCTCGGCAGAGCGCCGCTGTTCCTAAAGCCTGATTTACCGAGCAGGCGGACGTCTTCTGTTTATTTCTCCTTGCCGCGACCCGGCGTCGAGGTTTCGACCTCGACCCCGAACGCTGGACGACCGGGATTCCCCTCACCCGCATACTTTTTGGCCATGGTCGTCCGCAGCGAGCTGGCCGGGCTGACAGACGCCGAAGCCAGGCGCATCCTGGAAGGGCTGCCGCGTGCCGGAGAGTACGAGGTGGTGGTCAAACCGCTCCGATACCGCACGCGGCCGCACCTTGCAGCCCGATGCGAGTTCGAGGAGAGGCGGATCGTGCTCCAGGTGCCGGTGCCATTCCGGCCCTTCAAGGAGCCTGTCGTCTTTGCCGCTCGGCGTATGCGCGGCCCTCGGATGCGCTTCGCATGGGCCTCCGAGACAGTTTCTTTCCGGCTGCGCCGCGAGGTTCTGCGGTTCCTCTATTGCCACGAGTGGATGCACTGGTACCTGTACGAGGTGCTGGGCAAGCGCTCCTCGGCCGAGACCGCGTGTGACAGGTTCGCGCTGAGAAACTTCCGGCGGCTGCAGGTGACCAGGGCTGACGCTGACCTGGCACTCACAAGGCGCCGGCCGTCAGCCGACGGCACTCGCCGTCGCGCCCGAATCGGCTGACGAGAACCTAGATCGCGTACTCCACGTCGGTCAGCCTGACTCGCTTGTGCGTCACCAGGCGGCCGGCCCCCCGCGAGATGTAGGTGCCGGAGGTCGGCGCGACATCTGAATAGTCAGCCCCCACCGCGATCGTCACGTATTCCATCCCGCCCCTGCTCGCATGGGTGGGGTCGAACGTCCACGCGATGGCGTCTCCGCTCCCATCCTCGACCGGCAGGACGACCTCCACCCATGCGTGGGTCCCGCCCTGGCCGACCAGGTGCCCCGATACGTAGCGGGCAGGCAGCTCGGCAGAGTGGCACACCGCGAGCATGATATGGGCGTAGTCCTGGCAGACCCCGAAGCCCTGGGCCAGCGCTTCGGACGCGGTGGTGTGCACGCCGGTCAGGCCACCCTTGTAGGTCATCGACTGATAGACCCAGTCGTTGATCCGGTCGGCAAGCGGCAGGCCCCATTCGGCGGACTCTGCGAGGTCGTCTGCCGCCCGGTCGATGCGCGCGTCGGCAGTGGTCAGTGCAGTTGGCTCGAGGAGGTAAGCGTCCGACTGCCAGCCGGCGGGCAAGCGGTTGGGTTGGTCTGCATTGCGTTCGACCGTGACCTCGGCGAGAAACTCGATCGCCGAGCTCACCCGCGATGCAAAGGCGTCGACGATCACGTTGCCGAAGCGATCCTGCCGGTTCTCGAACCGTACGCCGTCAATCCCGGCCGACACCCTGTGCCGAAGGCGCCGCTGGTCGCCAAAGCGCTCGGGCGGGATGACGACGAGCCGGTGGCTGAGGTCCCGGATCGGCGCCGGGTACTCGTAGCGGAAGCTCTGCGTGATCTCGTAGGACGCGCGCCGTGCGGACGACCAGTCGATCGGGGCGCCTGGCAGCGGGATCATGCCGCCCCCTCCGCCACGTCGGCCCACACGGTCATCGACCGGAAGGCAGCGGGCCCGAAGGTGGTCACCATCGGCACATCCAGGGCGTCGCGCCCCCTTCCAATGAGGACCCGTCCGACGCGTCGAGCGTTGTTGCGCGGATCGAAGGTCCACCACCGATCGCCGAGGTAAACCTCCATCCAGGCTGCGAAGTCCATCGGATTCGGGTCCACCGGGACGTACAGATCTGGAAGGTAACCGAACACGTAACGCGCCGGGATGTTCATGGCCCGGCAGAAGGAGATCGCCAGGTGGGCGAAGTCGCGGCAGACGCCGATTCGGCTGTTGTAGACGTCGACCGAAGTCGTCAGGGGGTTGCTGGTGCCGTACTTGAACTTGATGTTGCCTTGGCACCAGTCGCAGATCGCCTGCACCCGGGCGCTGCCAGGCGGCGTCTGCCCGAACAGCTCCCACGCGACGCTCATCAGCTCATCCGAGAGGCAGTAGCGGCTGGGGAGCGTGTAGTGCAAGAGCTGGCCTGGCAGCTGCTCCACCGGAACCTGTTCCGCCGCCATGGCGTCCGGGTCGGGTTCATCGGGGACCGCGCAGATCGCGTCGTAGCGCAGGAGCAGGGGTCCGGGGGGCATGACAAACCGTTTTACCGGGTTGCCGTAGATGTCTGAGTACTCGTCGACCGGCAGCGGCGGCGTCGTCGACCACGTCTCGCTCACCAGCTTGTGGCTGGAATCTGAGCGCGGCCGGACCTGGACGGTCACTGGGGTCGGGGCGCTCACGTCGTACGCGAACTCGCAGCCAACCCGCAAGTTGATCGTGTTCCCAGACATCGGTGCGCCGACACTATAGCGGTGCCCCCCAGCGAATCCTTAGGTGCCAACTACCAGTCCAACGGGTTCTACGACGAAATGCTTGCGAGTTCCGGCCAACCCCGGCCTGGCTACCGACTGCTCTGGGAGCAGCTGAACCGGCTGGGAGCCAAGGAGCTGTCCCGCCGTCACGACCTGGCCATGCAGATGTTTCGCAACCACGGCATCACCTTCGCGGTGTATCCGGACGCCCAGGGGACCGAGAAAGTCTTTCCCTTCGACATCATCCCGAGGGTCATCTCGGCCCAGACCTGGCGACACCTCGAGGCCGGGCTGAAGCAACGCCTGGCGGCCCTAAACCTCTTCCTTGACGACGTGTACGGCCGCAAGCTGATCCTCCACCAGGGTGTAATCCCGCCTGAAACCGTGCTCACGAGCCCGCAGTACCTGAGGGAGATCGAGGGCCTTCAAGTCCCCCACGGGATCCACTGCCACATCGCCGGCATCGACCTGGTGCGTGACGGCAACGGCGATTTCTACGTCCTGGAGGACAACCTCCGGACGCCATCTGGCGTGTCCTACGTGCTGGCTAACCGATACGTAATGAAAAGAGTGCTGCCAGACCTCTTTGCCGGCTACCCCGTACGCCCTGTCGAGGGCTACGTCCACGAGCTGCTGCGCCACCTTCGATGGCTGGCGCCCGAGGGGGTCGACGACCCCACCGTCGTCCTGCTCACTCCTGGCATCACCAACTCCGCGTATTACGAGCACCTGTACCTGGCAAAGCAGATGGGCATCGAGCTGGTCGAAGGCACCGACCTGGTAGTCGACCAGGACCACGTGTTCATGCGCACCACTCGGGGCCTCAAGCCGGTGCACGTGATCTACCGGCGTCTGGATGACGATTGGCTCGATCCGATCTTCGGACGCCAGGAGTCGCTGGTTGGCGTCGCCGGCCTTGTCAATGCGTACCGCGCGGGAAATGTGGCGATCGCCAACGCTCTGGGCAACGGCGTCGCGGACGACAAGGCGGTGTATGCGCTGGTGCCGAAGATCATCAAGTACTACCTGAACGAGGATCCGATCCTCCCCAACGTGCCGACGTACCTGTGCTCGGTGGACGAGGACCGCCGTTATGTGGTCGAGCACCTCGAGGAGCTGGTGGTCAAGACCGTCGACTCATCGGGCGGGTACGGGATGTTGATCGGCTCGGAATCGACCAAGGAGCAACGGGAAGAGTTTCGCCAGCGCATCGAGGCGCGCCCTCGGAGATTCATCGCCCAGCCGATACTCGCCCTGTCGGTGCAGCCGGTCTTCGACCACGGCCGGTTGCGGCGCGCCCACCAGGACCTGCGCCCGTTCGTGCTGACCGGCCCCGAGATTCACGTGACGCCCGGCGGCTTGACGCGCGTGGCCCTGAAGGACGGTTCGCTGATCGTCAACAGCTCGCAGGGCGGCGGCAGCCGTGACACGTGGGTCATGGCCGAAGACGAAGGGGACCCAGATGCTTAGCCGGGCGGCGACGTCCCTCACCCTGCTGGGGAGGCATCTCGAGCGCGCGGATCACCTCGCTCGGATCCTGGGTGTGCACGTCGCGCTTTCGCTGGACCGGACCGATGAGCCCGGGCCCGAGTTCTGGACTCGGTTCATGGAGCTGGCGGGATGGCCGGGGAGCGACACGAAGCGGCGAGACCAGGCGGTCGAGGTGGTCATCACTGGGACGATGGGACCATCTGTGCGAGCGAGCGTCGCCGCCGCACGGCTGGCCGCACAGGCGGTGCGGCCCTCGCTGCCCAGCGAGCTCTACGAGCAGGTGAATGCATTGAACTGGCGTGTTCAAAAGCCGACGTGGGAGCCGGATCTCTATCCGTTTCTCACGGATGTGCAGCTCACCGTCCGGTTGGTCGACGGCCTCCTTATGGACACCATGCAGCACGACGAGGCGCGCGACTTCGTGCGTCTCGGTAAGTTCCTCGAACGGACTGCCAACGTCACCGCAATCGTCACGCGAAAGTCGGCGGAGCTGGCGGACGCCCCAGAGGACGCACTCGAGTGGTCCGCGGTGCTCAAATCGTGCTTTGCGTTCGAGTCGTACCAGTCGCGCTACTCGGGCGGGGTAACGCCGGATCGCGTGATCGAATGCCTTCTGCTCGACCAGACGCTGCCGCGATCAGCTCGCTTCTCGGCCCAGGTTGCCCTGGACTCGGTGTCGAGGATCGACGGTCCAAGCCGCCGTTCCAAGCCCAAGCGACTGCTCTCGAGGTTGCACGGAATGTTCATGGATACGACCGCGGCAAAGGTCGCCGAACAGCCACGTGAGTTCGAGGCCGAATGCCGGGCCATGCTGCGTCAGCTCGAGCTCGCCATGCGCGAGGCATATTTCCATCCGAGCAAGGTGCCTGCCAATGTGATGGGCGACGAGGGAAGGGCGATGCCCCAACAGCAGCAATGAAGCTCGAGATTGTTCACAGCACCCGGTACAAGTACTCCGGCCCGATCGCGGAAACGGTGATGGAGGTGCGCCTGCGCCCCATGGACGGGAACGGACAGCGCTG
>DATCPW010000155.1:0-2468 GCA_036569865.1 Candidatus Dormiibacterota bacterium | reverse complement strand
AAGCCGCCGAGAAGCGCGCCAAGTATCCCCGCGATCACGTCGCCGAAGAGGCCGAGCCCGTGACCGAGTGCAACACGACTGGCTAGAAAACCCGCTACGAGCCCGACCAGGCACCAAATCAGGATTGTGCCCCAGTCCAAGGTGATCGCGGTTCCGTTGATGGTTATGACCATTCGTTGAAGCGCCGAGCGCTGACCACAGAATCACCTTTCGCCCGTAATAAACGCAGCAACTATTGCCCAGCACCGTTATGCGGGTAACGCTCGATTCCTCAGTAGTCGCTCGGCATACCGCTCAGGATTGGAGTTGCTGCCATTGTTATGTGATAGAGAGCACGGTATTAGCGTTGCATCGGCGGCCTCGCCAGTCGTAGTCAGTACTCGGCGGCCGTGAATGGCCGCTGCCGGCCCGAGACTGTGCCGGCGGCTGAGATCAGGTGGAGGCATATGTCATGGCAGAAACCACGGACGACTCGAGCGGTCAGGCCACCGAATGAGTCCATCTCCCGATTCCCTTGGATTACATTCATTTGATGCCGGACGCTTTGGATCGCGTCGCCTCAGACCCCGCGGCGGACGCCATCTACCGAGGGCTGCTGCAGATGCTCGAAGAAATCGGCAGCTTTACGATTGAACCCGGCAAAGAGTCGTATCAAGTGCGTAATGGTTGTGCCTTTCTGGGAGTGCACCCCCGCCGAGGCGCATTGCGTGTCAGCATCGTTCCGCAAAGAGCTCTCACCGGCAAGCGAGTGGATAAGGTCGAGCAAGTCTCTCGCGGACGATTCCACAACGGCACAAACCTTGTGGCCGTCCTAGCGGTCGGGGCGCTGTTGTTTTTCGGAGGCGTCAGCTGCGGTCGCAGTGCCGCGGCAAGTACGGGCCACGTGACTGGGATAGTTGCGGCTGCGCCTGCCGGTCCGATTGATAATCGAACCATTCCAACGCCTAATCAGAAGATCGACTTCATCTCCAAGTCTTCTGGGGCCACGAGCACGACGACCAGCGGCTCGGACGGAGGCTACGCGATCAGCCTTGCCCCTGGCACCTATGAGGTGCGCCTGGTCGGCTTCGCGCCGCTACAGCTCTACTACGGCCGTGACCCGAATCATTACGACCTGTGGCCGATTATCACCGTGACTTCGGGTCAAGACATGGAATTGGATCTCACTTACGACTCAAGGATCAGGTAGATCTGCCGGCATTCGGTCGAAGTTGGCCGATCCTGGCGTATCTAAAGAACAAGGTCACACCCGTTTGGCCTGTTAGGGCGGCACAAGTCCATCGCTCATGCCGCCCTCGCATAGACGTGGTGAAGGCCGCCCAGGATCGGTCGGCTAACGACGTCGCCATGCGAAATTGGTGGACGCGGCACCGGCGTTTCCAGCTCAAGCGTACGGTGGGGACGATCGTGGTTGTAGTAGCCCACGAACTCCGTGAGTAAGGCGAGTAGATGCCGCTCGTTGAACACGACGACGTGATCGAGACACTCTTGGCGAAAAGTCCGAACTACCCGTTCCGCGATAGCATTCGCCAGCGGCGCCCGGTAGGCGTTCGGACATCTGCGATGCCAGCATCGGCAAGCTTGTTCCCAAAGTCATCGCCGTACACGTTGTCACGGTCATGGATCAGGTATCGCGGTTGTCGGCCCCAGGCCGTCGCATCAATCGCTTGTCTCCAGATCCATGCCGCCGTCGGGCTGGCGGTAAAGCACTTAGACCGGGTGGGCTAAGGCGCGGTCCGCGACCTCGTCTGGGCGCCGCGACGCGGCTAATCCTGGCGCCGAGCCGCGTCCGCAGCTTTGGCTAGATCGTGCAGGAGTCCGAAGAATTCCTTCGACTGACCGATGAACAGCCCGCCGTCCGTCAGCCCATTGACCGCACCCATAGCGGCTCCCGTGGTTTCGGTCGGACGAATGATGGACACAAGCGGGAACGTCCGACGTAGGAAGAACGTTGGCTCGGGCATGATCAGGTTCGTCTGGGTGTCCTCTGAAGGGGGGGTATTCAGGTCTGGGAACACCAACCCGTTGGTCGGATCGGTCAGGGGCTTTGCGTTGCCGGCCTTGTCCTGCCACGTCTGGAAGTGCATTGTCTCGGTGGGACCGATGCTGAGCAGGATACGCAGCACCTCGGGACTGCTGACCCGCTGCGCCAGCGATGGGTAAAGGCTGCTTCCGCCCTGCTCGATGGTCGCGAAGTGGAATCCGGCTGTGTTGGCTATGGCCTGGATGTGGTCGTCGGGGGTAAGGTCGGCATCCGTCCGGGGAATGGCCGGGAACTTCCCCGCTTTGAGACCCGGAATCGCTTGCGGAAACGAATCACCCAAGTCGGGGTTCTTCGTGCGGCTGCGGTATCGCGTAAACCAGCTTGTATCCACCGAGAGCTCCATGAGGTTGGTGAGCCGGCCGATCTGCTGAGCGCCAGTGGCCTTGCTGCTCGGCAAATTGCGGAACCTGTCGAGATTTATCCC
>DATCPW010000154.1:0-7133 GCA_036569865.1 Candidatus Dormiibacterota bacterium | reverse complement strand
CGTCTGGACGGTCGCCGCCCTCGTCGGCTCGGCTCGATCCCGACGCCCGGCGGCGCCTCCGGTGGAGACTGCTCCGGCATGAAGAAAGGCGATTAAGGGCGGGGAGGAATCAGGCTGATGCCCTGACTCCAGGCGGTGGGGAAGTCGGGGCCACTCGTGTTAAGTTTTATGAAGGCCCCTGTTACGGGGTTTATTACAGGTATCCGGCCCGTGCGTCGTTATCCCTGTTGCATTGCGCCCAATTCTCGAGTTCAGAGGTGTAACTCGAGCGTATGGCACCCGCCTAGCGCTCGATGACGTCAGCCTGGCCCTGGAGCCGGGTGACCTGACATTTCTGGTCGGCCCCAGCGGCGCGGGCAAAACCACCCTCCTCAAGCTGATCAACAGAGAGCTCCGCCCCACCAAGGGCGAGGTCTGGGTCGACGGCTTCGCCGCCCACTCGATGAAGGCCTCGCGGGTCGCCGATCTGCGCCGGCGGGTTGGCGTCGTGTTCCAGGACTACAAGCTACTGCCCAGGCTGACCGCGAAGGAGAACGTCGCGTTCGGGCTCCAGGTCGGCGACCTGCGAATCTCGGATGCCGAAGCTATGGACCGCGCGCTGGACGCGCTCGAGGCAGTGGGTCTTGGCGACCGCGGTTCCAGCTTTCCCAACCAGCTGTCCGGTGGCCAGCAGCAGCGTGTCGCCGTGGCCCGCGCGATGATCACGCAACCGAAGGTCCTCATCGCTGACGAGCCAACCGGCAACCTGGACATGGAAACCGCCTGGCAAATCATGGCCCTGCTCGAGAACATCGCCACCTTCGGCACCACGGTGCTGGTCGCCACCCACAACGTCGAAATCGTGAGGCGCCTTCAGCGCCGCATCCTCACCCTGGTCGAGGGTCGCCTCGTGCGCGACCAGCCCGCGGGTGGGATTGGCAGGATGGAATGGCTGGCCTCGGCATCGTCGTGAAAGACCCCCTGCCAAAGGGCGCCACGGCGCGAACAGTGGTGGCGAACACCTTCCGCTACCTATTCTTCGGCGCTGCTCGCAACTGGTTCCGGAACATCGGCGGCATTGCGCCGGCGCTGGGCTCGATGACCCTTCTCCTATTAATGGCGGGCGTCGCGGGTCTCAGCGGCTTCGCGATCAACAACCTCGAGAAGGTCGAGTCTGGCCAGGCCTCGCTGCTTCACGTTTACATGCGCGATGGCGCGCCCAGCGCCGACGTCAACTCGCTTTGGGACCGGCTCGCTGCCGACCCACGTGTGGCGAAAGTGGACTACGTGACAACGGCTCAGGCGCTCGAGCGAGCTCAGACCCTCCCCGGCCTGCCGCAGCTTGCCGACGCAAGCCAGAGCAATCCCTTCCCAGCCAGCCTCGACGTGCAGGTCAAAAGCATCGACGACGTGGCGGCGATCGCCGCCTTCGTCCGCACCGACACCGCTGTGGATCCTGTCTACCCGACGTCCTATGACAAGGGCGCCTATCAGCGCATCCAGACTGTGATCTTCGGCATCGCGGTTGCCGGCATCGCGTTCCTGGCGGTGCTCGGATTCGTGGCGGTGACAGTCACGATCAACAGCGTGAGGGCGGCCATCCACTCGCGCCGCGACGAGGTCACGATCATGCAGCTCGTGGGGGCCCCGCGATGGATGGTGCGCGGGCCGTTCGTCGTCGAAGGCGCCATCACCGGAGCTCTGGCAGGCGCCGCCGCGGGACTGGCGACATTTGGCCTGACGATGGCCGGCATCTCGGCCGGCGCCGACACGTTTGCGCGCTTTGCGCCGGGGGTCACGTTCAGCGTCGCGGCGATCGCAGCCGTCATCGTGCTGGCCTCCGGCATCGGCCTCGGCTCGGGATCCTCGCTGGTCAGCGTGCGAAGGCACCTGGAGTCGTGAAGGCCCTTCTCGTCGCCCTTGGCCTCGCGGTCGCTCTGCTTGGGGCGGGCCCCACCGGGGTGGTCGCGTCGTCTTCTGGCCCCGATGCGGCGCACCAGAAAGCGGTGATCGACCAGATCCGGGCCCAGCTCGGCAGCAACCTGGCCGATGCGATGGCCGCCCAGCAGCAGCTCAAGCAATCGCTGATCGACAACACCAACCAGCAACGTGACGTGCAGGGCCAGATCGCCGACGCCCAGCAGCAGATCGACGATCTCGATGTCGAGATCGCCGCGTCCCAGGTGCGCGAGGGGATGCTTGGTCTGCGGATCGACTCGGAACGCGCTCAGCTGCGCGAGCTGGCAAGGGCGATTTACACGTCACCGACCTCGGTGCTCGTTATCCTCGGACAGGCTCAGAGCCTGAGCGACCTGCTGACGCGCATCTCCGACCTGAACGTGGCCGGTTCACGTGCCGCCGAGCTCAAGCAGCAGCTGGCGTCCGACCTCACCGACCAGCAGGCCGAGCGTGTGCAGCAGCAGGCGGATCGCGACACGCAAGTCGCTTTGCGAACTCAGCTCTCCTCAGAGCTGGTGCAGCTACGCAAGCTGCACAGGCAGCAGGAGAAGTCAATGGCCCAGCTCCAGGCGAAGATCGACGAGACCCGCTGGGAGATGGCCGTGCTCAGGTCGCAGTCGGCGAAGCTGGCGCAGTCGATGGCCGACATGCTTCAGCAGCAGCAGGACGCGATCATCGCCGCGGCGATGCAGGCCGTCTGGACGCAGGTCCAGCTGTGGTTGCAGTCGAACAACGTCGGCCAGATCCAGACCAGCGCCGGGCACTCGACCAAGTATCGATTCATCTGGCCCGAGCCAAAGGCGCAGATCTCGCAGGGATTCGGGCCGAGCACGCTCGTGCTCGAGCCGCCGTACGCGGGCTACCCGCACTTTCACACCGGAATCGACCTGGTCGAGCCGTTCGGGTCGCCGGTCTACGCAGCCGATGACGGGATCGTCGCGCTGGTCGGCAACTCGAGCCAGGGCTACGGACGCTACGTGGTCATCGCCCATTCCGGCGGGCTCGACACGCTCTACGGACACCTCTCCACTGCCCTGGTCAAGATCGGGCAGCTGGTCGTCCAGGGTCAGACGATTGGGCTCGAGGGCTCGACGGGCAACTCAACGGGTCCGCACCTTCACTTCGAGCTGCGCATCAAGCAGCAACCGATCGACCCGACTCCTTACTTACCGCCGGGAGCGCCGTCGGCCTTCAACGCTTAGCTCGGCCGCCAGCAAGCTCCGGGATTGGCTGAGCGGCCGCTGCCTCCGTCGGTCCGCCTCATCGCCAGGCCAGCCTTCTTCAGCCGGCCAGCACGCGCGCGACGCGAGCCGCTACCCGCGCGTTGTTGACGACGAGGCCGACGTTCAGGTCGAGAGATCGCCCGCCCGACAGCTCCGCCACTCGCGCGAGAAGGCGAGGCGTCGCTTCGGGCCCGACGACCTCGGACAGCTCGCGGAGTGCTCGCAACACGATCTCTTCCGCGTCCTCGAGCTCGCCGGGTGGCGGTATCGCAACCACCACACCGCGTGAGCCGGTCGCCCAGGCCGCACTGAGCACGGCCGCCGTCTCCTCCGGCCCGTCGACTCGCGTGGGGACACGGCAGCCGCTGTGCCGGCTGTAAAAGGCGGGGAACTCGTCGCACCCGTATCCGAGCACAGGAACCGAAAGGCTTTCCAGCCTCTCCAACGTGTAAGCCAGGTCGAGGATGATCTTGGCGCCGGCGCAGAAGACTGCGACGGCTGCCCGCCCAAGCTCGACGAGGTCGGCCGACTGGTCCTCCGGATGGCCGCGATGCACGCCGCCTATGCCCCCGGTGGCGAAGCAGCGAATGCCGGCCATTTCCGCGGCGCGCATTGTCGCTGCGACGGTGGTGGCGCCAACTGCACGGTGCACCAGGGCCGGGCCGAGATCGCGCGAGCTCACCTTGATCGCGCCGGCGGCGATGCGCTCGACCTCGGCGTCGGTCAAGCCGACCACGATCTGGCCGTCCAGCACCCCGATCGTCGCGGGCACCGCGCCTTCCTTTCTGATGGCCGACTCGCAGTCACGTGCCGCGCGCAGGTTGTACGGGGCCGGGAGGCCCTGTCCGACTATCGACGTTTCGAGCGCGACCACCGGGCGGCCTTGCTCCAAGGCGCCGGCCACCTCTGATGAGATACGCAGCACGTCGCTCAACTTGGACGCGCCCCCGCCCGGGTCACCGAACCCGACCCCACGACCACTGCCTTCTCCGCGGCCTCGATCGGCGTGGCGCCGTCGAGGTACGCGACGCAAAAGGCTGCAGCGAATGCGTCGCCGGCCCCAGAGGGGTCCACCTCCTGTACCTCGGGAGCCGCGACATGCTTGCCCCCGACGTGGCAGCCGGCGGCACCCAGCTTGAGCACCGCCACCTTGGCCAGGCCGTCCATGGGCACGCCCAGCGCTTCAGATTCGGCCGCCGTTCCGAACAGCAAGTCCGAATTGAGGCCGGCAAGGTCCTTGGCGAAGCGCTTGGGGCCGTAGTCGTCAAGCCCCGCGACTGACGACAGGTCGATCGACAGCAAGCCGTCACCCTCCCTCACCAGCTCGATCGCCAATCGCGCCGCCGCGGCCAACGGCTCTTTGAAAAGCGAGTAAGCAGGAACGTGGATCAGGTTGACCCCGCGGAACCATGGTTTCCGCAGGTCGTTGGGCCTGAGGCCCGCGCTGGCACCGCGCTGGGTCGCCATGGTCCGCTCTCCGTTGGGGCCGACCAGAACCGCAATCATGCCGGTGGGGTCGGGGCCCGAGACGGCGAACACCTCCACTCCGAGAGCTTCAACCTCGCTCACCAGCCGCCGCCCGCGATCATCGTCGCCGACCCTGGTGACGAGCCGGACCGGCGAGCCGAGCGCCGCCACCCACGAGCAGAAGTTGGCAGCCTGCCCGCCGCCGCCCACCCGGATCACCGCGGGGTTGTCGTCATCGGGCCGCAACCGTCCGGTCGGCACGATCGTGATGTCAAGGACGAGGTCGCCAATCGAAAGGATCATCGGTGCCCCGAGGATAGCCGCGTCTCGCCTAGCGCATTGACCCTTTTACCGTTTCGACGATGCGCGCCACTGTCGGCATCGCCTCGTCTTCCATCGGCTGAGCTGCGGGCAGGGGCACATGCGGCGTCGTGATGCGAACCATCGGCCCATCCAGATCGTCGAAGCACTCCTCGGCGGCGATCGACACGATCTCGGCGCCCCACCCACACAGCCTCGGGTTCTCTTCGACGGTGAAGAGGCGGCCGGTCTTGCGCACCGCTCCAAGGATTGTTTTCGTGTCGAGAGGAACCAGGCTGCGGACGTCGACAACCGTCGCATCGATGCCCATGCTCTGGAGCTCGGTAGCCGCGGCCAGGGCCCTGGGCACCATCGCGGCCAGCGCCACGATCGTGCAGTCCTCGCCCTCGCGCAGGACCCTGGCGATACCCAGCTTCTCGACGTGCTCGCCATCCGGCACCTCGCCCTTTATGCCGTACAGCGATTTCTGCTCGAAGAAGAGGACCGGGTCCGGGTCGCGGATGGCTGCGGCCAGCAAGCCCTTGGCGTCAGCCGGCGTCGAAGGTGCAACGACCTTCAGGCCCGGCACTGCCATCGCCCAGTTCTCCAGGCTCTGGGAGTGCTGCGCGCCGAAGCGGGAACCGCCTCCATTGGCGGTCCGGATCACCAGCGGTAGCGACACCTGGCCGTCGGTCATATATCTGGTCTTGGCCACCTGGTTCGCGATCATGTCCCAGCACGTCGCGAGGAAGTCCGAGAACATGATCTCGACGACCGGCCTGAGGCCAGTCATCGCGGCGCCCATCGCCGCGCCTACTATCGCTTGCTCGGAGATTGGGGTATCGCGCACGCGCTCCGCTCCGAACTTGTCCAGCAGTCCGACCGTGGCTTTGAAGACACCACCCGCCGCGGCCACGTCCTCGCCGATGAAGTACACGGTTGGGTCGCGCTCCATCTCCTGCGCGATGCCTGCCGCCACCGCCTCGCGAAATGTCAGTTCCGCCACGCCGAGCCTCCGTCGCTCCAGACCTGGCTCTCGATGTCCTCGATCCGGGCCGGCGGCGCTTTGCGCGCCTCGTCGGTCGCGAGGTCAACCTTTTGGCGCGCCTCCTGTTCGATCTTGGACAGCATTGCTTCGTCGATTCCCGCGGAGGCGAGGCGCTCGCGATACGTCTTGATCGGATCGCGGCTCATCCACTCGCTCACCTCCTCTTTCGGCCGGTACGAGGCGGGATCACCGCGCGAGTGGCCGCCATGGCGGTACGTGAGGGCTTCGACCAGCGAAGGCCCTTCACCGGAGCGAGCCCTGGCGACGGTGCGCGAGGCGGTCTCGTACATGACGTCGGCGTCGTTTCCGTCGACCAGGATTGCCTCCAGGCCATAGGCCGACGCGCGGTCCGCGGCGGGGTTCTTCACGGCAGTCACCGATTCGATTGGCGTGTACTCCATGTACCGGTTGTTCTCGCAAACAAAAACCACGGGCAGCTTCCAGACCACCGCCAGGTTGAGGGCCTCGTGGAAAGTTCCGATGTTAGTGGTGCCGTCACCGAAGAAGCAGACGGCGACCTGGCCCGATTTGCGCACCTGCGCCGACCATGCTGCGCCGGCGGCGATCGGCAGATGGGCGCCGACGATGGCGTAAGACCCCATGGCGCCGTGCCCGACATCGGTCAAGTGCATCGAACCGCCTTTGCCATGGAGCATGCCGTTGGCACGCCCGAGCAGCTCGCCCATCGCCGCCGCCATCGAAGCGCCGCGCGCCAGCGTGTGTCCGTGGCCGCGATACGTGCAGAACGTGTAGTCGTCCTTGCGCATCGCCACGGCAAAGCCGGCGGCGATCGCCTCCTGGCCGAGGGCGAGGTGGCTCGTGCCCTTGATCAGGTTCTCCACGAAGAGGTCGTAAGCGCGCTGCTCGAAATCACGAAGCTCGACCATGAGCCGATAGAGCCGGAGCCGCGTCTCGGCGTCAGCCTGACCCACGGGAGCAGATTCCTTGGTCGTGCGGGCTTTCAATACTTGTTCGCGATCATCAGCTCTTCCGCAGGGAAGAGGGTGATCACCTCATGCCCGGTGGCCGTCACCACCAGCTCCTCTTCGATCCGCGCCGCGGAGTGGCCGTCGTCTGCCGGGCAGTACGTCTCCAGCGCGAAGACCATGCCCTCCTTGATCTCCACGGGGTCCTTCAGCGAGTTGAGGCGGCTGATG
>DATCPW010000153.1:0-10347 GCA_036569865.1 Candidatus Dormiibacterota bacterium | reverse complement strand
CGGCGACCGATTGACATTCGCAGGCAGGAGGCAGGGCGCGCGCATGTACATCGCTGTGGCCGGAGGTTTCGAGGCTGACCGCTGGCTGGGATCCCTGTCCACCAATCTCATGGCCGGGCGCGGAGGCATGCACGGCCGGCCACTTAGGGCCGGCGACCAGTTGACCGTCGCGGAGGAAGCCAGAAAGCCGGCGGGCGCCGGGCGCCGCGTGCCTGAGCAACTCCGTCCTGCGTATGGCGACCACACGCTGCACGTAGTGGCGGGCCCACACCTGAAGCGGCTCGATCCAGAGAGCCGAGACGTGCTGTTCCAGGCTTCCTACAAGGTGAGCGGTGATTCCGACCGTATGGGCTATCGCCTCGAAGGACCTCGGCTCGCCCTCACCGGCGAGGAGCTTCTGTCGTTCGGGCTCGTGGCGGGGGCGGTGCAAGTACCGCCGAGCGGCCAGCCAATCCTCCTGATGGCCGATCACCAGACTGCGGGGGGCTACCCGGTGGTGGCCACAGCGGTGAGCGCATCGCTCCCGATCGCAGCCCAGCTGCTGCCGGGTGACGAGCTGCGGCTGGAGGCCATCACCATCGAGCGTGCGCAAAAGATGCGCAGGGCGCTTGCCGCTGCCCTGGAAACAATTCGGAGCGCTGAGACCTAGCTCTCCGCGACCTTCTTGGCTTCGGCGAGAACCAGGTCGAAATCGGGTAGCGGCTGGGCCTTAGAGCGCTCCCATGCCCAGCGAACGACACCCGATTTGTCGATCACGAAGACGGCGCGCTTGGCCATGCCTTTATACCCAGCCACGTCATCGCGACGCACGCCGTAGTCGGTGACCATCGTGCGCTCGAAGTCGGCGATCAGCTCGAAGGGGAGGCCGCCCAGCTCTTTGGCGAAAGCCTCGTGCGAGAACACGGAGTCGACGCTTATGCCGTAGAGGCCGATCCCGTCGGTCACCGCCTGCTCGTGCCTGGACCGAAACTCGGTCAGCTCGGTCCTTCAACCACCTGTGAAGTCGAGCACATAGAAAAGGAACACGAGCGCCTTGTGCTTTTCCAGCGCCTCGGCGAGCGTGAGCTCGTGACCGCCGGTGGTCGGCAGCTTGAAGTCCGGCGCGCGGTCTCCGACGGCGAGCATCGATCAAGTCTATCTGCGTCAAGCAGGGGTGAATTCGCTAGCGCTCCAGCACATACCAGCCGGCGCGGGTCGCTCCACTCATCAGATAGCCGGCGGCGAATGTTTCTACCATCGCTTTGCGCAATGCCAGGCGCCAAGCGCGAGCCAGCGCAGGGTTGGCATGCCTCAGTGCCACGATGTCCTCTGGCACCTGGCAAATAAGGACGCGCGCGCCCGACGACTCGCCGACGACTGGCTCGCCCGCAGCACCGACCGACAGAATCGCCACGGCGCCGTCTCGGAGGAGGCCGCCTACTTCCGGCTCGGGAGCACGGCCTTCGGCTGCGGCTTTCGCGTGTGACGAGTCAAGCTCCCAGCTGATGAGAAGGCGGTCCGATTCTTCTCCGGCGTTGAGGCCGTCGGTCATGGCCCCGTAGAAATTGACCAGGTACTCGCTTGCATGGGCGCCGAGCTTGTTCACGTTGAAATAGGCGTTGCGCCGAACCAGCGGGTCGGTGGTCCATTCGACCGTCTCGACTCGTCGCTCCAGGCACCAACGACGCTGGTCCTGCTTGAGCTCGAACCCAACGCCCGCCACCTGGCTGTCCGCCAGGACGCCAAGGATGTGCGAGTGCATGTGAAGTTCGTTGGCCGCCCTCGCGCCAAGCCATCCCACCAAGCCGCCGACCAATCGCCCACCGAGGCGGGCGCCCGCGACGTAGTTGCCCGAATGGGCGAGAGCCCTCAGGAGGTCCGCGTTGATCGGCGGGTCGTCGGGCCGTTCCCAGATCGCAGCCAGCAGTGCTTGGAGCTCGCGAAGGTCCTCGAGCTCGTGCAGCTCGCCGATGACCACGCCGGTGGGCCTCACCGCTGGGCCAGCGCCTGCGTTTCCACGCCCGCGTCGCGCAACGCATTCCGCACCGCCGCCGCTGTATCGGCCGCGCTCTTGGTGTCGCCGTGGACGCAGATGGTGTCGTAACGCCCCGATCGGGCGAGGTGGACTGCCTGTTTGGCGGCCGCGGCCGGATCCAGTAGCGCGCCCGGATGTGTTCGCGGCGCCAGGCTGCCGTCGGGCATCATCAGCCGGTCCGCGTATCCCTCGCGATAACCGGGGATGCCCGCCCGGCCCGCCGCCGCGAGGATCTCGAAATCCGGCTGGCCGAGCAAGCCCACCCCGTGTGCTTTGGCGACCCGCGCTACCGCGTCAGCGGCCGCGGGATCGTGCTGGCATCGGTGATAGAGAGCTCCATGTGGCTTGACGTACGCGATGGGCACCACCGCCGCCAGGCCGGCAACCTGATATGCGACAAGAGCCTCGATCTCCGCAGGAGACAGCGCGGTCTCCACGCGGCCGAATCTCGCATGGTCGTCGTATCCCGGATGCGCACCAACCTCGACTCCCAGCTGCCTGCAGCGCAAGGCAGTCGCGATCGCAATCGATATCGATCCCGCATGCGCTCCGCACGCGACGTTGGCGCTGTCTACGAAACCGAGAATTGCCTCGTCGGCGCCCGCGCCCTCGCCGAGGTCGGCGTTCAGGTTCATGGGACGTGCGTTAGTGGGCGGTGTCGCCGTGCAGCAGCTTGACCGCGTGGCTGAGCATCGGCATCACCGCCTCGAGCGACTCCGTCGCACCCTTGAGGCTGCCCGGCACGTTGATGATCAGAGCCTGCCCGCGCACGCCCGCCAATCCTCGCGACAGCGCCGCCATCGGTGTGCTCACGAGGCCGACGCGACGCATCTCCTCCGCGATCCCCGGCACCTCATATTCGATGAGCGATGCCGTCGCCTGCGGCGTAACGTCGCGTGGCCCGAGCCCCGTTCCGCCGGTCGTCACAACGATGTCGGCACCCCGCGTAATCGCCGTCTCGATCGCCTCCGCGATTCGCTCCATCTCGTCGGGCACGACCTCGGGATCGCCGATATCAAAACCGCCGGCCCGCAACAGGCTTATGAGCCCGGGCCCGCTCTTATCTTCCCGGTGGCCGTGAAATACCCCGTCGCTGACAGTGATCACGTGGGCTTTGCTCAACTCGCGGCTTTGGCTGTGGATCGCTTCCACGACCCCGAGCGCCCGCCCGACTTTTCGAGCAACCTCACAGCCTCGATCGACACACCTCGCTCGATGCCCTTCGTCATGTCAATGAGGGTCAGGCCCGCCACCGCCGCTGCGGTCAAGGCCTCCATCTCGACGCCGGTCTGCCCGACCACCCTCGCTCTCGCGAGGACGCGGACCGCTCCGCGTACGAACTCGAAGTCGAGCGTCACGCTTGAGAGCGGCAGTGGATGGCAAAGCGGAATGAGTTCGGAGGTGCGCTTGGCGGCCATGATTCCCGCCACCCGCGCGACCTGGATCGCATCACCCTTGGCGGTGCCTTCCTTGACGGCCCGCAGTGTGGCGGGCGCCATTCTTACCAGGCACTCGGCCAGCGCTTCCCGCACCGTCGCCGTTTTCTCGGCCACGTCGACCATCCGCGCGGCGCCGCGCTCATCCAGGTGCGTCAATCGTTTCGCGTTCGCCACGCGCTCAGGATATGCGGATGCGATCAGTAAGGCCGAACCTGGACGCCGCGCTAGCGCGCCCCGGCATTGACGCGGTCCTGTTCGACTACGGCCGCACCCTGGTCACCTTTGCCTACCCGACCGAAGACCTGCTCGGGGTGCTCGAGCGCTTTCGGCCGCGCATCGAGCAGGCACTGGGAGCTCCCGCGCCGGCAGCTGATGCGCTGCTGCGCGACGTACTCATGCCGCTCGAGGAGCACGTCGAGAGCCCTGGCGAAGACGAGGTTGCATACGGGGACGTCTATCGAGCCACCTGGCGGCGGGCCGGGCTTGACCTCCCCGACGACCTGCTGCATGAGATGCTAGATGCGGAGCAGCAGTGCTGGGATCGCGCCGTGCGAGTCGACCCGGACGCTCCGCGAGTTCTTACGTGGCTCGGCGGCCAAGGCATCAAGCGCGCTGTGTGCTCGAATGCGCCCTTCCCGCCCGAGATGATGCACCGCCAGGTGACCTCGAATGGGATCGCACAGCTAATGGACGCGGTCCTCTTCTCCAGCCAGTTCGGCCGTCGCAAACCGGCGCCGGAGATCTACCGCGCCGCGCTCGAAGCTGTCGGAGTTCCGGCAGACAGAGCGCTCTTTGTCGGCGATCGGGTGCGGGAAGACTACGAGGGCCCACGCACGGTCGGCATGCGGGCGGTCATCTGCACGGCGCACGCGGCGGAGATTCCACCGGACGGCATCCCGACGATCGCGTCGCTGGCCGAGCTGCCTGGGTTGCTGTGAGCGAACCGAAGAAACGACCGAGCGCGCTGTGGCTGATGTTTTACGGCCGACGGCGCCGAGGCTTTCCGTGGCTGCTGGCGTGGGTTGGCTTGGCAGTCCTGGCGGCGGCCCTGTCTTTCGCCCTGGTCGCCGGTCCCGATTTGTCGCGAGCGGCATTTCCAATCTTTTTCGGCTTGCTGATACTCGGCGCGATCGTGTTCGCGATTGCGGCCTGGCTGCGCCCGCGCAAACGTCGCTGAGCGATCAGCACCGCCGCCGCACCAGCCCCGACGCCGTTGTCGATGTTTACGACGACGAGCCCGGTCGAGCATGACTGCAGCATGGTGTTGAGCGCCGCCTCGCCGGCGCCGCCGCGCCCGTAGCCGGTCGACACAGGTAATCCGATGACCGGCACATCGATGAGGCCGGCGACAAGGCCCGGCAGCACCCCATCCATTCCGGCGGCGACGATGACGACGTCGGCGCCCCACTCGAGCGTGGATGCGAGCGGACCGACAAAACGATGAAGGCCGGCAACTCCGAGGTCAGCTTCCAGCCTCGCCTCGAGCCCGCATGACTCGACAACCATCCGAGCTTCATCCGCCACGCGCACATCGGAGGTGCCCGCGGTAAGCAGGCCGACCTTGCCTGACACCGGCTCAGGGCTGAATCCACGGCGAACTACCCTGGCCGAGTCCGAGTACTCGATCACCTGCATGCCCGCTGCGGTGGCGGTGTCTCCAAGCGCAGCGCGATGTGCCTCGGTCATGCGGCTGATGAGTCCCTGGCCCTGGCGCTCGGCCATCGCCACTGCGAGTCGAGCCGCGTCGGCAGGTGACTTGCCGCTGGCGAGAACCACCTCTGGAAGTCCACGGCGCAGGAAGCGGCCGAGGTCGAGCCTCGCGCGGCCGCCGAGCTCCTCGAGCTGCAGCGTCCGCAGCTGGACCACCGCCTCATCCTCGGTGAGCTCGCCGGCGAGCAGCTTGCGAAGGACGTCCCTCATAGCCCTGCCAGGACCTCGCGCATACGCTGCCAGTGAGTCCCTGCCCAGTAGATCCGGCCGCAGTCAGGGCACTCTGAGTAGCGCGACTGCGTGAGGCGCACATAGGGCGGCACGCGCTCGGCGACGGTCGACGGCACGCGTGGCTGCAGCTCGGAGTTGCACTCGATGCAGCGGGTGAGCGCCTCTTTGAGCTCAAGACCCAGCTCAGCGAAGACCTGACGGAGCTGCTTGGTCACCTCGTCGTCACGAATGAGGATGGCGCGCACGACGCCGCTCTGGATCACCCGCCTCTTGGTCAGATCCCGATCGCGGGTAAGCAGAACCCGGCTTTCGGCCGCCGCCTCGCGAACGAGCTCGGCGTCGCCGATACGCGCGTGATACGAGGCGTCGTACCCCAATGCGCGCAGCCACCGCGCGAGGCGCCCGACGTTGCAGTCGGCGAGGAATCGAGGCTTCACCACCGCCATCTTAGAATCGTGCCGGTGACCGCTTCGCAGGACCTTATGACCAAGTTGCGTAAGGAAGCCAGCGGCTGCTACTCGTGGTCAAACAGTCCGGGCGATATGTACGCGCCTCATAGCCACGGCTACGAGAAGGTCCTGTACTGCGTGGACGGCTCCATCGCCTTCGTGCTCGAAGGTACGGGTGAGCGCCTGGAACTGGCGGCGGGCGACCGCATGGTGTTGCCTGCCGGCACCGTCCACGCTGCGGAGGTCGGCCCGCATGGCTGTACCTGCATCGAGGGCCGGCGCTAGCGGCGTAATATGGCCTTGCGATGAGCATCATCGAGTTCATCCGCGACCGTGCGCGGTTCTACAACTGCCCGGTGTGCGGGCGCAGCCTCAAGGGTTGCGATGTCCAGGTCCTCAGCCACGAGGAGGAGCGCTTCCACCTCCAGGTCACCTGCGCCCAATGCCAGGTGACGTTCATCGTCGTGCTCGCGATAGCAGGCGGTGCCGTCGACGATATCGAGAGCATCGAGGCCGAAGGCGCGACCGAGCCGGCTGTGGCGCGTGAGCCGATCAGCGTCGACGAGATGATCGACCTCCACCTCATGCTCAAGAGCTTCCAGGGCACCCTGACAGAGCTCATCCAACAGCCCGACCACAGCCGCGGCTAACTCGTAAGCGCAGCGTTGCGCGAACCCAGGCCATGAGCCGCATTTATCTCGACGACGCCGGGTCCGCGCCAGTTCTGAGCGAGGTCGCCACTGCGCTGCGCGACCTGCCCGCCGCCAATCCATCCAGCCTGCACGCGGAAGGTCGCACCGCACGCGCCGCGCTGGATCAGGCGCGCGATAGCGCCGCCGCAGCGCTCGTCGCCGACCGCACCGAGATCACTTTCACCTCATCGGGTACCGAGTCAATCAACCTGGCGCTGTTCGGGGTGGCCAGCCGCCTTCCCAAGAGCGGCATCGTGGTGACGTGGGCAGCCGAGCACCAGGCGGTGCTCGGTGCGGTCAGGCGCCTCGAGTCTGAGGGTCGCGCTGTCGCGATCGCCGGCGTCGACGGCTCTGCGTGTGCCGACGCGGATTCCATTCCTCGCGGTGCGGCCTTGGTCTCGATTGGGCTTGCCAACAACGAGGTGGGGACGATCCAGCCGGTTTCAGAGGTCATCGCCCGGGCGCATGAGCTGGGAGCGCTCGTGCATGTCGACGCGTGTGCCGGACCGCGGTGGATCGCAGTGCCGCAAGGCGCCGACCTCATCTCGTTCAGCGGGCACAAGCTCGGTGCGGGTCGTGGCGGCATCCTCTTCGTGAGGGACGGTGTGCGCCTGGATCCACAGCTTTACGGCGGTCCTCAGGAATGGGGCCGGCGCGCCGGCCACGAGGACGTGTCCGCGGCTGTCGCTATCGCAACTGCGCTGGGTGTCTGCGTTCGCGAGCGCGATGCTCGGGCTCGAATCGCAGCAGAGCAATCCGAATCGTTACGCGAAGCTCTTCGTGAGATGGGTGGTCGCATGACGGGGGGCCAGCATCGGCTGCCAGACTTCGCCACCTGCACCTTCGCCGACCGGCGGGGCGAGGACGTCCTGCTCGCCCTCGACATCGCGGGAGTGGCGTCGTCGAGCGGCTCGGCCTGCGCATCGGGTTCGCTCGACCCATCGCATGTTCTGCTGGCTATGGGTCTGAGCCTTGATGAGGCTCTGGGCAGCGTGCGGCTGACCACCGGGTATGCCACCTCCGACGACGAGGTCTCGCGCGCGCGGGCGATCATCTCTTCGGTGCTCACGCGTTCGGGCGTCAATGCCTAGCGTCGAGGAGGAGCTGGCGCGGCGTATCTCCCAAGGTGAGGAGGTTGTCCTCGCAACCGTCATCAGGCTCGACGGTGAGCCGCCATCCCAACCCGGCGCCAAGCTGCTCCTCTCACGGACCGCGACGCTCGCCGGGACCCTGGGCTGCAGCGAGTTCGATGCGGCCGCCCTGGCGGACGCCGCCGGCATTGCCGAAACTGGAACACCGGTCCTGCGAACCTACAAGCACGAGCTGGGCTCGATCGAGGCATACATCGAGCCACACGCCGCAACTCCAACCCTGGTGGTCTTTGCGGCGACGCCGGTGGCCCTGTCGCTTTTGCGGCTGGCTCCCGAGGTCGGTTTCCGGACTGTACTTGTCGAAACTCGGCGCGAGCGGCTCGAAGGCGCCGAGTGGCCAGACGCCATCGGATCGCTGGGCGACCTTGGCCCTGCGCTCGGCCCAGAGGTTTACGCGGTGCACACCGACCACGACGCACCGGATCTGGTCCAGGCCCTCGAGGCTCTCTTGCCACGCGACCCCCGGTTCATCGGGCTCGTCGGCAGCCGCCGCCACACCGGCCACCACCTTGACGCCCTGCGCGCGAAGGGTGTGCCCGAGGATCTCATCTCGCGGATCCAGAGCCCCGTCGGCCTGGACCTGGGGGCCTCGTCGCCGGGCGAGATCGCGGTCAGCATCCTCGCAGGCCTGATTGCTGTCAGAAGGGGCGGGCGCGGCGGCTGGAAAGCAGACCGTTAAGCGCGTTCCGCTGTAGGTACCGAACCGCATAATCAGGCCTCGTGCCGATCGAGCCGGGAACAAAGTTAGGGCAGTACGAGGTCCTGGAACTCATTGGCGAGGGTGCGATGGGCAGTGTCTACCGTGCCTACCACGCCCAACTCGCGCGCACCGGTGCAGTCAAGGTCATGCATGCCATCTCGCCGGACGCCGACTCGATCGCGCGATTCCGCCACGAAGCGCAGGCGATTGCGCGGATGCGACATCCGAACATCCTCAACGTCTTCGATTTCGGCGAGTACGAGGGGACGCCGTTCATGATCGTCGAGTACGTCCCAGGGGGAAACCTCGCCGGCAGACTGAGCCACGGGCTTCTTCCTTGGGGCACGACATTGAGATTCCTGCGCGGCATCGCCGCGGGCCTCGACTACGCGCACTCGCAGGGAATCGTGCACCGCGATGTGAAGCCCGCCAACGTGTTGCTCGAGAAGGACGAGACCCTAGTGCTGGCCGACTTCGGCCTGGCGAAGCTGCTCCAGGGCTCCTCGCTGACGTCGCTGACCGGCGTCACGACCGGCACCCCGGCCTACATGGCGCCCGAGCAGGTGACCGGCCACGAGGTCGGGCCCGCAGCCGATCGCTACTCGCTGGCGACCATCGCCTACGAGATGCTCACCGGATCGATCCCGTTCGAAGGTGAGGGCATGATCGAGCTGCTGTACGCCCACGTGCATTCGGATCCAGCGCGGCCGAGCACCCTCAACCCACAGCTCAACGAGAAGGTCGACGCGGTCATCTTGCGTGGCCTCGCGAAAGCGCCCGGTTCGCGATGGGCCACCTGCGAAGCGTTCGTCAACGCGCTGGGCGCAGCGCTGGGAGCCAAGGCCACTGCCGGCGTCGAGAAGACGGTTGTGATGGCGCCGACGCCGGCCGGGGAGCGAACTGTCGCCGTGGGGCCGGTCGCTCAGGAGAGTCAGGGACTATTCGCGCCGCCGCCGATTACAGCTCCGCCTCCGGTCTGGGGCCCGGCTGTGGCTGCCAAACAGCGGGCGCGCAGGCGCCGCATTGCGATCATCGTCGTTGCGGTCCTGGCGCTGCTTGCGCTGATCGCCGGAACTCTCGCGTTGGTCTTCGGGGAGCTGTTCAAACCGACACTCGCGCTATCCTCCGGGATCGTTCAGCCGGGTGAGATTCTTACCGTGAGCGCCACGCGTCTGCCGGCCAACCAGGTGGGCCACGTCGAGTTGCTCAGCCAGCTCTACACGTTCCCGTTTACAGCCGATGCGAATGGCTCAGTGAGTCAGCCGATCACGATTCCACTCGACATCGGGATCGGCGCCCACCACATCTCCGTGTGCTGGGCCAACTCTTGCCCGCTCCGGGTGGCGCTCACGGTGGTCGCTCCAGTGGCGCGGCGGACCCCGGGAGGGAGCCCTCGCCCGAGCTCGACACCTAACCCAACCACCAGCCCGAGACCGACGCCGACTCCGACGCCGACTCCGACGTCGAATCCCTGCCCGACCCCACGGTCGGGTGCAGCCCTGACAGCCAATCCCACTACGGTCGTTGGTGGTCGCTCGGTCACGCTTACCGGCACCAACTTCACCCCGTACAGAGTGGTCACGTTGAGGTACTACAGGGGCAGCACTCTAATCCTGACGTGGACAACGGTTGCGTTGTGCAACGGCAGCTTCACCACTGGCGTAAGAACCGCTTCAGGTGTCGTCGGGACTGATCACGTAACTGCTCGTGATACAGCCGGCCGAACCGCCACCGTAAAGATCTCGATCATTCTCTAGAAGACTTCTGTCGCGACCAGGTCGTTCAGCGTTTCGCGCCGGCGCATTACCTTCGCCTCTCCGTCGCGGACCATCAGCACCTCCGGGCGCGGCATCCCGTTGTAGTTGCTCGCCATCGCCAGGCAGTACGCGCCGGCGGCAGGCACGCACAGGATGTCCCCTGACTTGAGCTCAGGCATCTCGATGTCGGTGATGAGAATGTCA
>DATCPW010000152.1:0-2372 GCA_036569865.1 Candidatus Dormiibacterota bacterium | reverse complement strand
ACCTCGATGTAGTAGCCGAAGACTTTGTTGAAGCCGACCTTCAGCGAGCGGATCCCGCTGCGCGTGCGCTCCGAGGCCTCGAGCCCCGCGATCCAGTCTCGCGCGCTCCTCGAGGCCTCCACGATGCCATCGAGCTCGCTGTCGAAACCACGCCGGATCGCGCCCCCCGCGCGCGACAGCGCGGGCGGGTCTTCGACCAGCGCGCGGCCGAGCTCGCTCGCCAAAGGGGGCGCCGCGCTGACCTCTGCGGCAAGCGCCCGGATCGCAAGGGCGTCGCAAACCTTGAGTGCCTCCTGTAGTGCCGGAATGGCTTCGAGAGACCTGCGCAACGCGACCAGCTCGCGGGCGCTTGCCCGTCCTTGCGCCGCGCGCGACACCAGCCGTTCCAGGTCGCCCACCTCTTTCAGTGCAGCAGTCAGGCCGGCCCTCTGCGTTGGCGACGATGCAAGCTCATCGACGGCGCCGAGCCGCAGCTCGATCGATTCCGCATCCCGCAACGGCGCCCCGATCCACGCGCGCAACCTGCGCGCCCCGATCGGAGTACGCGTCCGATCGATCAGGGTGATGAGCGCGGGCAGCTCGAGGTTGCGAACCGTGGCCGGGTCGAGGGGCATCGTCGCGTCCGGCGAGTAGGTGCGGACGCTGAACGATCCCTGCACCACCTCGTTCTGGTTTTGCTTCAGATAGTCGAGGACGACTCCGGCGGCGCCGACCGCCAACGGCGCGTCAGCTGCGCCGACCGAGGCCGCGTACGAGATGCCGAGCACGTCACGCAGTCGCTGCTGGCCCCTTACGGGATCGAATTTGTATTCGTCCATCGCGGGAGGTGTGAGCAGCTCAGCAGGCCCAAGGCGCGCGAGCTCTGAGGCCAGTCGCTCGCTGGGCAGCTGGCACAGGAGCATCTCGCCGGTCGACACGTCGCACGCTGCGAGTCCACTTTCAAGTCCGTGCGTCCAAGCGGCGACCAGGTAGTTCGGCCGAGAGGGATCGAGGTAAGCGTCTTCGACCACGGTGCCCGGCGTGAGCACGCGAGTTACTCCGCGCTTTACGACCCCCTTGTTGGTAGCGGGCTCCATCTGGTCGCAGATCGCGACCTTGTGGCCTGCGCGCAGCAGCTTGCCCACATAGACCTGCCAGGCGTGATGAGGCACGCCGCACATCGGCGCACGCCCTGACTTGCCCAATGGCCGCGATGTGAGGGTCACCCCCATGACGGGGGCAGCGATCACGGCATCCTCGAAGAAGATCTCGTAGAAGTCGCCTAGCCGGAAGAGAAGGATGGCGTCGGGATGCTGCTCCTTCGCCTCGCGGTACTGGCGCATCACCGGGGTCGGGGCACTCGCAGACGAGCCTTGCGCTCGACCTGCGTCGGTTTTCACGCCGCTGACACCACTCCCAACAGCTGCCCCGCAGTGGCTTGCATGACGCGCAGGTCGATGAGCTCTCCGGGTGCGATCCTGCCACCTTGGAGCACGATCGCCCGCTTGCCCTGCCGGATACGGCCGTAAACGCGGCCAAGCTCATCCAGTCCCTCGACGAGGACCTGCACGTCGCGGCCGACCCAGCGCGCCGTCTTCGTGGCAGCGATTGATTTCTGCAGCGCGAGCAGATCGTTGAGTCGGCGCAGCTTCACGGCGGCCGGCACGTCATCGGTCATCTTGTCGGCGGCGAACGTCCCCGGCCGCGGCGAGTACATGGCCAGATGCACGACGTCGAACTCGATCTCCTCGAGCATGTGGCGCGTGTTCATGAAGGCCTCTTCTGACTCGCCCGGAAAACCGACGATCACATCGGTCACAAGCCCTATATCGGGCATCAGAGTTCGAGCGTTCTCGACGATCGCCCGGTAGTGCCGAGTTTGGTAGCCACGAGCCATCCGCTTCAGGATTCCATCATCGCCCGACTGCACGGGCAGCTGGAGCTCGCGACAGATGACATCGCTGGCCGCCATCACCTCCAGCAGCTGAGGCTCGAGGTCCTGGGGATGGGACGTCATGAAGCGGAGCCTTTTCAGGCCGGGAATCTTCTCCACCGTTGCGACCAGAGCCGCCAGACCGCCGCGGCCGTCCGGGTCGCGGTAGTCGTCAACGTTCTGGCCCAGCAGCACCACTTCTTTTGCGCCCGCATCGACCGCCTGCCTGCACTCGGCCAGGACTTTGTCGAAGGGGATGTGCCGTTCGCGCCCTCGCACCTTCGGCACGATGCAGAACGTGCAGTTGTGGTCGCAGCCTTCGATGACTCGCACGAAGTGGCTGACGCCGGTGCGTCCGGCCCGCGGCAGCGCCTCGCCCTGCGAGTAGTCGTAGCGCGCATCCAGGCCGGCGACGAAAGCGTCGTACTCGCCGATCGGGACGACGACCGGCTCGAGCATC
>DATCPW010000151.1:0-1949 GCA_036569865.1 Candidatus Dormiibacterota bacterium | reverse complement strand
GCGCTCAGCGGCCGAATCGAGCCCCTGATGCTGGTGTGGGCTTTCGGCGCTGTTGTTGCTGCGGTGATGTCGATCGGGTTGGAGCGCACCCTTTACCGTCCGTCATTCGACGACGACGCCGACGAGTTCCTCGCGCACGAGCACATCGTCCGCGGCCGGCTGAGCGCGATGAGCATCCTGAGGGGCGCAATCCGCTACATGACGAGCAGCCCACTGGTGCTCGCTCTCGTGCTGCTCGCTTTGGTGCTGCAGATCGCGAGCCGCGTTGGCGATTATCTGGTCGCGTTGATTTTTGTGAACTCGACCCACCACAACCTGCAGGCGCTCACCATCCTCATCGGCAACGCCTGGCTCGCCAGCTATGTGGTGCAGCTTGGGGTGAGCCTGTTCGTTGCTCCATGGGTGCTCGACAAACTGGGCGTGAAGAACGCAATCCTCGCGCTGCCGATCTTCACCCTCATCGGCTTTGCGGCAGTCGCGATCAACCCGGTCCTCGCCACCTCGCTGTTCCTCTTCATCGTCCGCAACGGGTTGCAGACGGGGCTCGACGACCCTGCTGAGAGCGTGCTCGGCAGCGCGGTGCCGGCCCAGGTCGGTCCGAAGCTCAAGTTTCTGCTCGACAACCTGGTGCTGCCCGGAGCCGCCGTCCTGAGCGGCGTCATCCTGCTGGTTGTTCAGCGCACGATCGCCGCAAGCGAAGAGGTGCTGGCGCTCATCGGGATCGTGGTCGCGATCCTTTTCATCGCTGCCGCATGGCGCGTACGCAGCCTGTACGTGAGCGCCATCTACGCGCGACTTCGCACTCACGCGATGACCCTTAGCGATTTCCAGCGAGCGGTCGGGCGACCCAGCCAGCCGGAGATCGACGAGCTGATGACGTTCGTGCGCCAGGGTGACGACAAGGTGCGCCAGTTCGCCGCGGCGGCGCTGGGCCGGCTGGCGCCCGACACGTTCGCCGGCATGCTGCCCGAGCTGCTCGCGTCCGACGACCGTCGCGTGCGAAGGCTGGGTTTCCAGATGGCGCCGCCTGAGGTTCTCGCGCTCGACCAGCTCGAGGCTGCTATGGACGATCCAGACGGTTGGGTGGTGGCCTCGGCAGCCGTGGCCGGCGCGGGGCGGAAGCCGCCGTGGGCCCGCGTTGGGGAGATTCTGGACCGCCTCTGGATGTCGGAGAACGACGAGGACCGTGCGGCGGCGGTATGGGCTGCCGCGTTCAAGGGCGATAACGAAAAGGTCGTTGCAGCTCTCCAGGACCGGGTGCCCCGAATCCGCCAGGAGGGGATTCGCAGCTTTGCCAAGCTGAAGGCCAACGTACCAGGGGCGGCGGGGCCGTTGATCGCTTGCATGACCGATGGCAACCCGGGTGTCCGCCGCGAGGCGATGCTGCAGGCGGTCCGCTGGGCGCCGCCTCCAGCCCACAGTCACGACTATGCCGAAGCCCTGATCGACGGGCTGACCAATCCTGATCGCGAGATTCGGATGCTGGCTGCAGAGGCCCTAGCCGCACAAGCGCCGGCCGCGCTCGAGCGAACTCTGCCTTTCCTGGCGCTTCGAGGCGACACGTCCGCGGCCACCGTGGAAGCGCTGGTCCGCAGCGGGCGTCCAGACATGTTCAAGCGCGTGCGCGACCACCTCGAGCGGCTGTTGGGCGAGGGGCTCAACATGGCGAGGCTGTCGCCCAGGGTGGCGAGTCACGGGGGAAACGGCGCGGGCGACGATCGCTACCTGTTCCTGCGCATAACCGTCGAGGATTACGCGCTGCATGCCGCGGAGTCGGGCCTGGCTGCGATGCGAGCGCTGCACGGCAAGCGGGGCTTCGCGACAGTCGAGCGGGGCATTCGCTCGGCCGGTTCCGCAGCCCGGGTCGAGGGCCTGGAGACGCTGTTAAACTTCGGCCCGGCCTGGCTTGCCGGGCCGCTGGCGCAGCTGCTCGATCCCGAGGCTATCGA
>DATCPW010000150.1:0-4053 GCA_036569865.1 Candidatus Dormiibacterota bacterium | reverse complement strand
GACCGGACCGCCGGCCAGAGCCGGTTTCAGCTTTGGCAGTGGCTCCCGCGCTACATGAAGTGGTACTGGCGCGGAATCGGAGGAAGATTTGGCGCGATTAAGTAGGATGGAGCCCTTGAGGCGCCTGCTCTGTGCCATCGGGCTCGTCGCGATCGTGGTACTTCATTCAGCGATCGCGATTGCTGCGCCGACTCCATCGCCGGGGCTCGACGGGATCTTAATCAAGCCCCCCGGCACGGGTTACAAAGAGGAGCCAAAGGCGACCCCGGGCATTGTCGAAGGGCCATTCGACGCCGCCAAATTCGCTGAAATCACTGCCGCCCCCGACGCGGCAGCGACCGCTGCAGCGCTCGCCCGGGATGGCTTCTTGTCGGGCTATGGACGCACCTGGGTGTCCGCCGCAAACGCTCATGTCTATGTCGAGGCTGTCATGGCGTTCACCGGCGCCAAGGGGGCGAAGACATGGCTGCGGCAATCAGAGGCGGCCGACAAAGCGGACCCAAGCTACGCGCAGGCCTTGACGATGTCAGGCATTGACCCGTACTACGGCGCAAGGCTGATCGACAAGGTCCACAAGATTTATGGCGACGCCTTTGTTTTTGCCAAGGGCAATGACGTGATCCTCGTGACTTACGTATCAAGCAAGAACGACCTCGCGACGATTGCCGCGGCGCAAACGAAGCGGCAGTTCGATGCAGCGCCTCCGTACACGATCCCGCCAGACCAGTGGCCGGAAAACAAGGTGGTCTCGAGCTCGCCGTTCTCCGGCCTCAAGACCATCGGTCTCATCATTGGCGCCCTCATCCTCCTCGCGCTGATTGGGGCTGGGGGATTCATCCTTTGGTCGCGGCGCCGGCCCGCGCTCCGGGCCATTCCCGCGCAGGACCCTCCCGGGTTTGTGTCCGGCACCTCGGTCGCGGCTCCTCAAGCGGCCGCGACTCCTCCTCCGGTTGCCGTTCCGATGGCGGCAGCGGTCCAGGGCGCTTTTGCACCTCCAGTCCAGGAGGGCCCGTTCGTGATGTCGGAGGACCGCCTTTCCTGGTGGGATGGCGCGGCGTGGAGAGACGCCGAGCATGAGGTCCCGCCGGCAGCCCAGCGCTCAGAGGACGGAAATTTCTGGTGGGACGGCGAGGCCTGGAAGCCTATGCCCCCGAGCCTCTTCGCGGGCTAAGAAACTTCGGCCATTAGTGCCCTTTTTGGCTGGGTCGCCGGCGCAAATTGCGACCGTTTGTGCCCTTTTGGCCGCGTCCGGCGCGGTTCTCAAGCTTTCGGCTTGTAGTTCCTTTTGTAGTACTCCCAGTACTCGCCTGACTTGAGCGGTCGCCACCACTCCTCGTGTTCTCGATACCAGTCGGCCGTCTTGAGCAAGCCGTCGCGGAAGTCAACTACCGGCTCCCAGCCCAGCTCGGTGATCCGCGACACGTCGACCGCATAGCGGTAATCGTGGCCGGGACGATCGGCAACGTACTCGATGAGGTTTCGCGGCTTGCCCAGGATGTCGAGGACCGCGTCGGCGACCTGCTTCCCGCTGGTCTCATGACCGGTGCCGATGTTGTAGACGCCACCTGAAAGAGGCGCCTCGTGCAAGACCAGGTCAATCGCCCGGCAGTGGTCCTCGACGTAGACGTAGTCCCGAACCGCAGCGCCCTCACCGTAAAGGGGCAATGCAAGATCGTCGATGGCGTTGGTGACAAGCACCGGGATGAGCTTCTCGGGGTACTGATACGGCCCGTAGGTGTTGGAACCGCGAGTGACCAGCAGTGGGAGGCCGAAGCTCGCCGCGTACGCATACGCGATGTGCTCTCCGCCCGCCTTCGAGGCCGAGTAAGGGCTGCGCGGGCGGAACGGATCGCTCTCTTTTGAGCGGCCGTCCATCACCTCGCCGTACACCTCGTCGGTGCTGACGAGCAAGAACACCTCGTGGCGAAACTCGCGCGCGGCCTCGCAGAGGACAGCAGTCCCGCGGACGTCGGTCTCGATAAATGTGAACGGATCCATGAGAGAACGATCGACGTGCGTCTCAGCGGCAAAGTTCACTATGGCGTCCACCTCTTTGGCCAGGCTCTTGACGAGCTTGTCGTCACAAATGTCGCCGTGCACGAAGCGGTAGCCGGGCTGGCCTTCGAACTCCTTCAGGTTGGCGAGGTTGCCGGCGTAGGTGAGCTTGTCCAGGACCGTGATCTCAACCTCCGGCCTGGTGGTGCGCAGAAGACGCACGAAGTTGGAGCCGATGAAGCCGGCAGCCCCCGCGACCAGGAGGCGCCTTGGCGAGCGAAGGCTCATTTGATGGCGGGGCCTTTTGTCCAGTCGTAACCGATAGCGGGGTTGTCGTGTGGAATCCGGCCCTCGTCCGCCGGGTCGTAAACGCCGGAGGTGACGTACAGCATGTGGCTCAGCGCCAGCGCGCGGCAGCCATGCGCGACGCCCGGCGGGATCCTGAGGCAGGTCGCCTGCAGATCCCCCATCAGGAACTCCATCAGCTGGCCTTTGGTCGGCGACCCCTCGCGCGTGTCGTAAAGCGCGACCTTGAGGGACCCGATCACGTACCACCAGTCGGTCTGCTTCTGATGGATGTGCCACGCCTTCGTGGCGCCGGGATACATCAGGGAATGGCTCCACTGGCCGAAGTGATCGAAGAACCCATCCGACTCGCGGATCACCTCGCGAAAGAATCCCCGCTCATCGGAGTGGGTCACGAGCTCCTTGATCACAACGCCGTCGATCATCGATCCCAAGTCATCTCTCCCGGTTCACCCCGTTGGTCCGAACGAAATCCTGCACCTGGTAGTAGGCCTGCATCGACTCGCCGGCGTCCCCCCAGAAGCCCTCGACTATGTCGTATTCGATCAGATCGTTGTCCAGATACCAGTTGTTCACATCGGTGATCTCGAGCTCGCCGCGGCCGGAAGGCTTCAGCTCGCCAAGCACTTGCCACACTGTCTCGTCATAGAAATAAACACCAGTCACGGCGAACTCGCTTGGCGGCTCATCGGGCTTCTCGACTATGTGCTCGATGCGGCGTGCGCCGTTCAGGTGAGCGACGCCAAGGTGACGCAGGTGCTCCCTGTCGGTCTCATGAGTGAGGACGACGCGAGCCCCGTGAGACTGCTTCGCAAAAGCGTCGACGCAATCTTTTAGACACCACTCGAAGATGTTGTCGCCGAGCATCACCATTACGCGATCGCCATCGACGAATCGCTCGGCGAGGCTGAGGGCCTCGGCGATACCGCCTGGCTTCTCCTGGTACGCATAGAACAGCCTGTCGATGCCGAATTCGTGGCCATTGCCGAGCAGCCGCAGAAACTCGCCCGCATGGGTGCCGCCGGTGACCAGCATCATCTCTGACACGCCAGCCTTGACCATGGCTTCGATCGCGTAGCTGATCATCGGCCTGTCGTACAGAGGCAGCAGGTGCTTGTTGGTGATGAGCGTGAGGGGATGCAGCCGGCTGCCGGTTCCGCCCGCGAGGATTACTCCCTTCACTGCGTTGCGGATTCTACTTGTGGTTCTTCGTCTTGATCGGAAGGGGGACTCCCCCCGTTGAGGCGGCGAGCCTGGCGGAGCGCCCGGCGCTCCCCCCTGACGGCGACCCTATGCTTGCCACGATGGTTGGACCACAAGGCGGACCACCCCCACCGGCGCCCTTGACACGGTTCTCGGCTGACGGCTTCTGGTGGTGGGACGGGGCCGAATGGAAGCCGGCCCTTTCGCCCGACGGGCTCTGGCGGTGGACGGGCAACGGGTGGGTGCCGGCGAGGCCGGTGGCGAGTGGCGGCTCCGGCTCGGCAGTCGGGCTCACGATCGGCTTGATCGCCGCCTTCGTGGGGGTGCTTGTGCTCGTGTCGATCGTGGTCGTCATCATCCTGCTGACCATGAGCAGCCAGCTCGCCAACGTCTTCTCCAACGTCACCGCCGCCCTGACCTCCCCGTAGCTTCCCGGTAGGCGCAACTAGGAGCGCACCAAACTGCAGTAAGCCACAAGTTGTTGTGGCAGACTGGCCCACACACCCAGATGCCTCGACCCGAGAATTGGCCGCGCACCATCCTCCACGT
>DATCPW010000149.1:0-21810 GCA_036569865.1 Candidatus Dormiibacterota bacterium | reverse complement strand
GAAAAGCGCCGGTCTCGGACTGACCGAGCAAGGCAAGGGCCAGGAAAACCATCACCGCCGCAGCCGAACACACGACTGCAGTGCGTCCCGGGATTCCCAAACCGCTCACATGTACCGTCTTACGTACCTCGTGTAGACCAGAGCCACCGCCGCGATGATGCCCACCGCGAGCCCGACAAACAGAAAAAGAGGGCTGGTGCGAAGCGCGCCGTCGAGCAGGAACCCCATAAACATCGGGACAACGACGGCTGCTGCGAGAGCCATTCCAAGGCCCGCAAGCTCAGCGCCAGACGGCCCAGTGCTCGTGGGGCGCGCCACTCCCGAAGTAATCCTAGCGTCTGGATGGTTCGGCGAGCAGGCGCCGAAGGTATGGCATCCGCACCCGCCATCCGGTCTTCTGCAGCAGGTCCGCCGCGACTGTCGATGCGAGCGCCGCGGATGTCGCCACCACGACAGCGAGTATGCGGCCGTGGCCGAACAGCGTCAGCCCGAGGGCGCCAAGTATCGCGCTCGCTGCGTAGAACACGTAGCAGGTCTGGCGCGGATCCAGACCGAAGGCCTGGAGGCGGTGATGGAGGTGCCTGAGGTCCGGCATGGCGACCGACGTGCCTTGCCGTGTCCGACGGAAGATCGCCCACGCAGTGTCGCCGATCGGCAATGCCAGCGCCAGCACGGGCACGACCAATGCAAAGGCGACAGCGACCTTGGCGACGCCGAGGATGGCGGTGACGGCGAGCGCTGTGCCCAGAAAGTGGGCTCCTGAATCCCCCATGAAGATGCGGGCCGGGTGAAAGTTGAAGATCAGGAACCCCAGGCACGTGCCCGCCAGCGCGCCCGCCATCTCGAGTGCCGGAAGGTTCTGCAGGCCGGCAGCCGCCAACATCAGCGTCACCGCAACGATGAAGATCACGCCCGCCGCAAGACCATCGACCCCGTCGAGGAAGTTGACGGTGTTCTGCATGCCGAGAAGCCAGAAGATGGTCACCGGAATCGCCAGCCATTGGAGCTGGATGACGTAATCGCCGGGCAGCCCGAAAGACGTGATCTTGAAGCCGAAGGCCAGGATCGCGACGAGGGCGACCAGGAGCTGAAGACCTAGCTTGAACGCGGCCCGGACCTGCCAGCGATCGTCGGCGATGAGCAGAAAAGTGGCCAGGCCCGTCACAACGAGAATGCCGATCGTGTCCTTGTAGTTCGGCAGGAAGAACAGAAGCGCGGCGGCAAAGCCGAGATAGAGGGCGACCCCTCCGAGGAGCGGTGTCGGCTTCATGTGTGGGTGGCGCTCGCCCGGCATGGCGAGCAGTCCGGTTCGCCGCGAGACCCAGATCATCAAGGGCGCCGCGACCGCGCAGATGGCGAACGCGACGAGGAGCGGCCACAGCCCGGGCAAGAGGTGATGGCGCAGGTTGGCCAGGGCATCGCCGCCGATGAAGTCGGTCATTGGCTCAGCTCAGTCGAAGGCGTACGGAAGTGGGAATCTGCGGCACAGGTCGAGGGCCCGTTCGTGCACGGAATCGAGCACCGCGGGGTCGTCAATTCTTTCGATGAGGTCGGCGATGCAATCCGCAATCTCCACCATCTCCGGCTCGCGCATCCCGCGGGTCGTCACCAGCGGAGTGCCGACGCGGACGCCGCTGGGATTGAACTTGGAGGCCTCATCGAAAGGAATCGAGTTGCGGTTGAGCGTGATGCCTACCGTGTCCGCCACGTCCTGCACCTGCTTGCCCGTCCTCTTCTGTGCGCGCAAGTCGACCAGCATGAGGTGGTTGTCGGTGCCGCCACTCACCAGGCGCAGGTCGCGCTCGATGAGTCGCTTCGCAAGCGCCTTCGCGTTCAACACGACCTGGCGCGCGTAAACCTTGAACTCGGGCTTGAGAGCCTCGCCGAAGCACACGGCCTTTGCCGCGATTGCGTGCATTAGCGGGCCGCCCTGGATTCCTGGGAAGACGGCCGAATCAATGGCCTTCTGATGCTCGTTGCGGCACAGGATGATGGCGCCCCATGCCCCACGCAGCGTCTTCTGCGTCGTCGTCGTGACGATGGCGGCGTGAGGGATCGGTGACGGGTACTGGCCGCCGGCCACGAGGCCCGCGACGTGCGCCATGTCGACCATGAACGTCGCGCCCACCGCGTCTGCGATCTGGCGCATGCGTGCCCAGTCGACGACTCGCGAGTACGCCGAGAAGCCGCCGATGATCATCTTCGGCCGCACCTGCTCTGCCAGCTTCTCCATCGCGTCGTAATCGATCAGCTCGGTCTCGCGGTTGACGCCATACGAGTGGATCTCGTACAGCTTGCCGCTGAAGTTCGCTGGGCTTCCATGAGTGAGGTGGCCGCCCGCCGACAGGTCCATGCCCATCACCTTGTCGCCGGGCTGGCAGACCGCCATGTAGACGGCGGCGTTGGCCTGCGAGCCAGCATGCGGCTGGACGTTCACGTACTCGGCGCCGAACAGCTCTTTCGCGCGCTCGACGGCCAGCGTCTCGATCTTGTCGATCACCTCACCGGTCCCGCCGTAGTAGCGCCGGCCGGGGTAGCCCTCGGCGTACTTGTTGGTCAGCAGGGTCCCCAGCGCCTCGAGAATCGCAGGGCTCGTGAGGTTCTCGGACGCGATCAGCTCGAGCGTCTCGGACTGGCGCTTGTACTCCTTGCGGATGAGATTCGCGATATCAGGGTCGACCTTGTCCAGGGCGCGAAAGGACATCGTGGTTATTGGAGAGGTAGGACCGGAGATGCCGACCGGATCTTTGGCGCCCATGCGGCCCGATCCGTGCGTTAGGGGGCCCGTCCCGCCGTCGTTACGCATCTAGCGATGCGCGCCTAGTCGGTCCACCCCTGCCTTCGGCTCGGACCACCTGGATCACCAAATCTCTCGGCCGGCCCACCGGTCCTACCTCTGAGGCCATCAGCTGAATGCTACCTGCGTCAGCCTGCGTGAGACGGCGGCGGGCCCAGGAGCTCGGGGGTCGAGATCGCGCCTTCGCGCAGCACGTGGGCTTCGGGGCCGGTCAGGTCCAGCACTGTCGAGGGCGCCCCTCCGGGGGCTTTGCCGCCGTCCAGAACCGCTGCGAGCCCGGGCAATGCGCCGGCCTCCTCTGCGGTCATCGCCGGGTCCTTGCCGTGCAGATTTGCGCTGGTGGTCATCAGCGGGCCGGCCGCGCGCAGCAGGTCGAGCGCGACCTTGTGCTTGGGGATGCGCACGCCAAGAGTTCCGCCTCCCATTGCGTGGAGGATGAGCGTGAGCGGCCCGGGCCACCAGCGCCTGATGATCGCCTCCGTGCGTGAGTCGATATGCACCCATCCCTCCAGCTGCGACTCGGCCGCGACCATCAGGATCAGAGGCATGCCCACGGGCCGGCCCTTGATCCGATACACGCGCTTGGTCGCCACCTCGTCATCAGCCGCGGCGCCAAGGCCGTAGACCGTGTCGGTGGGAAATGCAATCACCCCGCCGCCGCGGATCAGCTGCGCCGCGCGCGTCAGGCCGGGCCGCGTCGGCTTCAGGACCACGCTTCCAGCACCCTCTCGTGACCGGCCAGATCAAGGTGAACGCGCCGGCCGGCGAAATTGCGATCCGCCACCTCGAGCACTGATGCAAGGATCGTCGGGTCCACTTCGAGGAGCACGCGCCCGCCTGGATTGAGCCTCGCCGGCGCGGCCTCCAGCAGCCTGATGACCAATGCGGCGCCGTCGCCGTCGGCGTAGAGCGCAACGCCGGGTTGCGCCACAACCTCCGCGGGCAGTGGGACGCCGGCCGCCAGATAAGGAAGGTTGGCGCAAACGAGATCGAAGCTCCCCAGCAGCGGTTCCATCAGGTCGCCACAGGCGAGATGCACCCGCGGCTCCAATGAGTTCTTGGCCACGTTGCGAGCAGCCACTTCCAGGGCCTGGGCGCTGATGTCGCTGGCCCACACCTCGACATCGGGGGCGTAATGCGCAGTGGCGATCGCGATGCATCCGCTGCCCGTGCCGACATCGGCAACGCGAAGGGAACGCCCCGCTTCGCGTGCCCGCGCCACCGCCAGCTGCACGAGCGCCTCGGTGTCCGGGTTCGGCACAAGAACCGCCGGCGACACCTCGAAATCCAGGGCCATGAACTCCTTGTGGCCGACGACATATGCGACGGGCTCGCCCTTCGCGCGCCGCGCCACCTGCACCCGAAACGCGCCCAGCTCGTCTTCAGACAAGACTCGGTCGAACTGCAGGTAGAGGTCGAGCCGCCGCAGCCCCAGGGCCCCCGCCAGCATCACCTCTGCATCGAGCCGCGCCGAATCCGACCCATGCTTGCCGAGGTGCTCCGAGGCCAGCTTGAGAACCTCGAGAACTGTCAAGTCGTCAGTTCGACGAGCCGTTGAGACCTGCCGCCCGGTCGGCGTTGATCAAGGCTTCCACCAGCTCGTCCAGGTCGCCCGCCATCACCTGGTCGAGCCTGTGCAGGTCGAGGTTGATGCGATGGTCGGTCACGCGGTTCGCCTTGAAGTTGTAGGTGCGAATCTTCTCCGACCTGTTGCCTGCGCCGATCATGCCGCGGCGCTGCGCGCCGATGGCCGCCTGCTGCTCGGCCAGCTTGATCTCGTAAAGCCTGGCGCGCAGCACGCGCATCGCCTTTTCCTTGTTCTGGAGCTGCGACTTCTCGTCCTGGATGCTCACCATCAACCCAGTCGGCTTGTGCGTGATCCGGATGGCCGAATAGGTCGTGTTGACGCTCTGCCCCCCAGGTCCCTGCGAGGTCGATGTCTTGATCTCCAGGTCTTCCGGCTTGAGCTCGACCTCTACGGGGTCTGCCTCGGGCATGACCGAGACGGTCGCGGCGGAGGTATGGATGCGTCCCTGGGCCTCCGTCTTCGGCACGCGTTGGACGCGATGCACGCCGCCCTCGTACTTGAGCTGCGAGTAGGCGCCATGGCCGTGCACCTCGAACACGATCTTGTCGTACCCGCCCTTCTCGCTGTGCGAGACGTCGACCACCTCGACCTTCCAGCCTTTGCGCTCCGCCCACTTTGAGTACATGCGGAAAAGGTCGCCTGCGAAAAGCGCCGCCTCCTCGCCACCTTCCGCGCCTTGGATCTCCACGACCACGTCCCTGTCGTCGTTGGGATCCTTGGGCAGCAGCAGAACCTTGAGCTGCTCGTCGAGCTCGCCGACCTCCGCGGCCGCACGCCGCTCCTCCGAGCGCAGGTACTCCTGCATCTCCAAATCTGCGCCATGCGCGCGCCCGGCCGAATCCTTCTCGTGCTTCAGCATCTCGCGAGCCGACTCGAGCTCGTGGCGCGCGCGCTTGTAGGCCTCGTACTTTTCAACTGTCTCGCGCAGGGTGCGCTGCTCGCGAGCCAGCTTGGTCAGCTGGGCATGGTCGCTGGCAACCTCGGGTCTTGCCATCTCCGACTCGATCTCGTGATACCGGCGGGCAATGCCCTCCAACCGGTCGATCAAGCCGCGGCTCCGACCGTTTCCTCCTCGCCCTGGCGGGCGCTGTTGAAAGCAGTGATGGCGACCTCGAGCATGTCATCGGTCGGCTCGCGCGTGGTGAACTTCTGCGTCCCGAGAACCGGCAGCAGCATCACCCGCACGACTGGGTTGTATCGATTGCGGGCCATGAATCGAATCAGCTCGAAACCGATGCCTGCGATGAGCGGGATGGCGATCACTCGGCTCGCGACCAGCCAGAACACATTGGGGTGGAACACGGCAACCACGCTGAAAACGACAACGCTGATGACCAGCACGACCAGTAGAAAACCTGTGCCGCATCGCGGGTGGAGCAAGCTCGCGCGCCGCACCGAGGCGACTTCAAGCGGCCAACCCGACTCGAAAGCGTTGATCGTTTTGTGCTCGGCGCCGTGGTACTGGAACACGCGACGTACGTCGGGCAGCAACGCGATCGCCGAAAGGTAGCCGAGGACAAGGCCCACGCGGATCACGCCTTCAACGACGACGAAGAGGAAGTTGCTGCTTTGATGCACCGCTAGGCCCGCGAGCGCGAGAGGCAGGAGAAAGAAGAGACCCAGGCCGAAGATGCCCGCGAAAATCATGGAGCCCGCGATTTCCCTCTTGCCGATCGTGATCTCGTTGCCGCCCGCGTTGATGTTCGCGGACCAGATGAGCGTCTTCATGCCCAGGTGCAGCTGCTCGCCGATCAGCGCGAGGCCGCGCAGGATCGGCAGCTTCCACATCGGGTTGACGTAGATGGCGGCCGTGAGCTCGCCGCGGTCGACGATGACCTCCTTCGTCTTGGGCAGGCGCACCGCGACCGCGTAATGGCGCTTGCCGCGCATCATCACGCCTTCGATGACGGCCTGGCCGCCATAGAAAAACTGGTCTTTCTTGGGTGCGCTCACCGGACTTGACGGGGAGCTCGCCTCGACCGCGATCTCTCCCGGTAGCGGCATCTAATTCCTAGTGGACTTTGCCGCCCGCTTGCGGAACCGCTCGACCTGGCCGCCCGTGTCCACGATCCTCTGCGTGCCGGTGAAGAACGGGTGGCAGACAGAGCAGATCTCGGTCTTGAGCTCTTTGCGCGTCGAACCGGTCGTGAACGTGTTGCCGCACACGCACGTGACGAGCGCGTCTTCGTAATAAGCGGGATGAATCTGTGCTTTCAAGGTCTTATCTCCAGGTGAGTGAGTTTACCGAAGGAACGGGCTGAGCATCTGCTCAGTCTGCAAGAAGAAGAATGAGAGGTAAGCGACCAGGCCCAACCATGCCAGCCCCATCGCGATTCGCGGGCCGGCAGGACCCGAGGTGAGGTAGGCGTCCAGGGCCGGGTTGCGGAACCGTTGCCACACCATCGGTAGGCCAATGATCAGGATGATGATGACCAGCGGGCTGATAAAGCCCATGACCCACCCGTAAGCCAGGACGGCCAAGCCGGCGACCTGCACCCACTTGGAAGTGGGGGCCAGGATCCAGCCGCCGTCCAGCATCCCGAACGGGATCATGTTGAAGAGGTTGATCAGGAAGCCGTAGTAAGCCCAAAGCAGCAAGACGAGCCAGTGGGTCTGTCCGTACAAAACGAAGGCCACCGTCGCTCCAATGGTTCCCGCGATCGGGCCGGCGATCCCGATCTGCGCCTGCCGCATCGGGCTCTGCGCGTGGGAACGCTGGAAGATGGCGGCGCCGAGAAACGGGATGAAGATCGGCGCTGTCGCGGCCATCCCCTGGCGGCGAATTTCGACGACGTGCCCCATCTCGTGCACGAAGATCATCAACACGAGGCCGACGGCGAACCAAGGGCCGCCAAAAAACGAGTACGCAACCACGCTGACCAGAGCCGTGCCCGCCGTCAGCAGAAACGGGACCTTGACCAGGATCAGGAACGCGTACTTGCCGTAGGCAAGAGCAGCCACGAGCAGCGCCCCCAGGCCGCCAAGCAGCCCTCGGTTGCGGTTCGAAACCGGCTGAGCCGAGACATGGTGAGGCGAGTCCGGCGGGATGTCGGACGTGACGGGATACATCGGCGGAGGGGGCGGGATAGAGTCCCCTCCCTGAGGGGGAAACGGGTTCCGTTCGTCCATGGTCTCTACTTGTGATACCCCTGGAAAGGGGCCGCTAATCCCGATATGTGAAGTAGGCGAACTCTCGGCCGGCTGGGCTGGTGACCACCAGGGACACCGTGCAGACGGCTGCCGAGCAGGGTTGTGGCAGCACCTCAAAAGCGGCCGACGTGCCCGGCTGGGTCGTGACGGTGGCGCCCGTAACCTGATCGACGCTCAGCGACGCTGTGTATCCCTTAGCCCTCGTTATTCCCAAGCACACGCCCTGACCCGGCAGGAGGCGCACAGCAGGGACGGGCACTCGGACCACGAAGGTCTTCACGATCAGATCGACCCTCCCCCTGTCGCTCTCGGTGACGAGCAGGTTCTGGGCTCCGTCGAAGTCGAGCCCCTGGGGATTGCGAAGCCCCGTCGCAACGTTCCCGCCCGTGGTCACGTCGCGAAGGACCCCCAGGCCAGGCAGGGTGACCAGCACGTGACCGCGCGAGTCGCGCACGACGTCGTCAACCCCCGGCAGGTTGCCGGCAAGCTTGTAAAATCCGCCGGCGTTCTTCAGCGCGTAGACGGCGCCCGCGTTCTCGTCGGCAACCAGGTAGGGCCCGGCCTGCCCTCCGGGGTTCGCCCAGACGCCCGCGGGCCGGCTGAACCCCCCCTGGCGGGCCGTGACATGACCCGACGGGTCGACGAACAAGACGGTGCCGTGAGGGCTGTCGGGAACGATGAGCTGAGTGCCGTTGCTGCTGATGCCGTCGAGGTTCAGGCCGTTTGGATCGGGCACCAGCTGGATCACCGTGCGTACGCCGCTGCCCGTCAGCGCAACGACCCGGTTGCGGAGTTGGTCGGCGACGTAGATCGTCGAGCCGATCTGGGCGATTCCTTCGGCCTCTGGAACCACCTGCGGGAGCCTTTTCAGCCGGCTCGGGCCGCCGATGACCGCGAGGTGGCCGTTGCCATGCTCCCCGACCATCACCGTGCCATCGGCGGCCAAATACAACAGGTCATCCGGACCGTTCAAGCCGGACGCCAGAACGATCACCGGGTTGGCCGACGTCACTCCGGTCGCCCGGCGTGCTGCCGCCGCATTGACACATGGCGGTGGCGGCGTGACCTCGGCTGAGGGAGAGGGAGACGAGCTGGGTGAGGCGTTCGGCGAAGGTGTGGCTGCCGTACCCCAGTTGCATGCAGCCAGCCCACACGCGGTCGCAAGCGCGAGCGCTACGAGGTTTGGCTTAAGCCTCAGCTCGGGTCCCCGAGGGTATGGTGCCGCGTGGTCAGCCGGCGGATGGTCGCCTGCCGACTCGACATGAGAAGAGAGGCGGTCTCCGCGTAACCGCTGCCGAACATGACGCCTGGAAGCAAGGGCCCACCCGTGACTCCTGTCATCACCACCGACAGGTCATTCCCCGTAACCAGGTCCGCGGCGCTGTAAACGCGGCCGGCGGCGTCACCGATGAGGAGCCTCTCCTCCTCGTTTCGCGGCCACAAGCGCGCCTGCAGCTCACCACCCAGGCAGCGGATCGCGCACGCCGCGATCAGCGTCGCGTCCACGCCGCTGATGCCGATGGCCGCATCGATGCCACTACCCGGCACCGCCGCCATCACCGCGCCCGCGATGTCGCCCTCCTCGAGGGTGAGGATTCGGGCGCCCGCGGCTGCGACCTCGGCCATCAGGTCCTGGTGGCGGGGCCGGTCGAGGATGGCAACAGTAAGGTCCTGGACACGAGCATCCCTGGCGAAAGCGATGCGCCTGAGGTTGTCGGCGATGGGATCGTCGAGGTCGATGCCGCCGCGCGCAGCCGGGCCCGCGACCATCTTCTCGACGTACCAGATCGATGGCAGCTGCGCGAAGCCGCCAGGCTCCACGGCCGCGACAATCGACACGGCGTTGGTCGAGCCACGCGCGACCTGGCTCGCGCCCTCGATCGGAAACAGCCCGTAATCGACGCGGTGCGCACCGCCAGAGAGCGACGTGCCATGCGACAGGTAAGGGTCGCCGCGCGGACCGAGCACCACGGTTCCCGACGGACCGCTCTCTTCGAGCACGCGCCGCATCGCCTCCGCCGCGACCTCGCTTACCCGGTCGGGATCACCTTTGCCGAGCCGTCTGGCGCAGGCAAGCGCCGCGGCCTCGGTGGCATGCACGAGCTCAAAGGCAAGCTCGTGACGCGCTTCGAACGAGGGGATCCCCCTCTTGGGTTGCTCCAACGGGGCTCCTCGCTAGGGCTCCGGCTCTTCCACGAGCTCCGCAGGTCGGAGCTCCATCTGGTCGATGCCGCTCTGGAGGAAGGCTGCGCGCACGAAATCGCGGAAAAGCGGGTGGGCCCGGTTGGGGCGTGAGCGAAACTCCGGGTGGAACTGGCTGGCGACGAACCATGGGTGGCCCGCGAGCTCGACTATCTCGACGAGCCTGCCGTTCGGCGACACGCCGCTGAAGATCATGCCGGCCTCGCCGAGCGACTCGCGATACTCGTTGTTGAACTCGAAGCGGTGACGGTGCCGTTCGTACACGACCTCTTCGCCATACGCCTTGTATGCAAGCGAACCAGGGAGCAGCTTGCATGGGTACAGGCCCAGGCGCATCGATGCGCCCATCTGGTCGATGTTCCTCTGCTCAGGCATCAGATCAATCACGGGCGTCGACGTGAAGGCCGCGAACTCCGTGGAGTTGGCGTCCGGCGCATCGAGAGCTTCGCGCGCGAAATCGATAACAGCGCACTGGAGACCTAGGCACAGCCCCAGGTAAGGGATCTGGTTGTGACGCGCGTATCGCGATGCCTGCACCTTCCCTTCGATGCCGCGATAGCCAAAACCTCCCGGCACCACAATGCCGGCCACACCCTTCAGGGGCGACGTGTCGCCCGCGTCGAGCTTCTCGGACGAGACCCAGCGAATGTCGATGTCGAGCCCGTGGTGGATGCCTGCGTGGCGGAGTGACTCGATGACGCTGAGGTACGCGTCCGGGAGGGCGACGTACTTGCCGACGACCGCCACCGGCACCGTCGCGCGCGGGTGCTTGATGCGCTCGACCAGCTGGATCCACTGACCGTTGTCCGGCGAGTGATTCGCGTCATCAAGCTCGAAGTGCTTGGCCATGACGCGGCCGAGCCCGGATTCCTCGAGCATCAACGGCACCTGGTAAATCGAATCGACGTCGGGCACGGAGACGACGGCGTCGCGCGGCACGTCGGTGAACAGAGCGATCTTCTCTTTCAGGTCCGCGTCGATTGCCCTTTCCGAGCGGCAGATGATCGCGTCGGGCTGGATACCGATCGCACGTAGCGCCTGCACCGAGTGCTGCGTCGGCTTCGTCTTCATCTCCTGGCCGTGGACCACCGGTACCAGCGAGCAGTGGACGTAGAAGACGTTCTGCCGGCCGAGGTCGTTCTTCATCTGGCGGATCGCCTCGAGGAAGGGGAGGCTCTCGATGTCGCCGACGGTTCCACCCACCTCGACCACCACCACATCGACCTGGGGGTCGCGCGAAGCTCGGAGGATCTTCTCCTTGATCACGTTGGTGACGTGAGGGATGACCTGCACGGTGGCGCCCAGATAGTCGCCTCGGCGCTCGCGCGCGATGACCTCCTGGTAGATCTTGCCGGTGGTCACGTTGGACGCGACCGTCAGGTTCTCATCGACGAAGCGCTCGTAATGGCCGAGGTCGAGATCTGTCTCCGCGCCATCGTCTGTGACGAACACCTCACCGTGTTGGTACGGGCTCATCGTGCCCGGATCGACGTTGAGATAGGGGTCGAGCTTCTGGAGGGAGACGCTGAGGTGGCGGGCCTTCAGGATGTTCCCGATGGACGCCGCAGTGATGCCCTTTCCAAGAGAGGAGACGACACCCCCGGTCACGAAAACGTATTTCGACATAGAGACCTCCAGGGCGGTTTTAACAATGGTACCGGACGTGAGGGCCCGACCTACGCCTTAGGCTCGGCCCTGGGCTCCAGGACCACCACTTTGGTCTCGTACTCGCCCGACGAGGCCTGTACGGACAGCTTTGGTTGAGGTTCGCCGGCGACCACGGCCATCTCCTTGAGGAACCGATCGACCGGGTCGAGCTCCAGCTTCAGCCCGGGGATCGCGTAGTGCATCGGCACGACGTACCTCGGCTCCAGCTGTCGAACGACCTCGGCCGCTTGCGCGGCGTTGATGGCCGTCCGGCCGCCGACCGGCACGAGCAGAACGTCAACCGACGAGACGGTTTCCGCGTCGGTGTCGTCGAGGCGGTGTCCAAGGTCGCCGAGATGGCAGACACGAACATCGTCTATCTCGATCAGGTACACGGTGTTGCGTCCGTGCTTGGCGCCCTTCTCCGCATCGTGGTACGTCGGGAAACCGATGACGCTCACGCCGGCAACCTCGTACTCGCCGGGTCCGCGAATCTCGTAACCATCGCGCACCGCCTGCGTGTAGTTGTGGTTCTCGTGCTCATGGCTGACCGTGACCAGGTCCGCGTCCAGGCGCTGCAGCTTGAGCCCGATGCTGGGGGGATACGGGTCGGTGACGACTGCCGCGTTGCGGCCCCGCAGCCTGAAGCAACCATGTCCTAGCCAGGTGACGTCCAAATCTTCTCCTTATTACTTACATGCGCTCGGGAGCGCTGACACCCATGAGGTCGAGCGCCGTTTTGAGAGTGTGACGTCCGGCGCGGCACAACTCCAAGCGAGCCCTGGTGAGATTTACATCGTCGACCACCACGCGGTGCGCGCTGTTCTCGTTGCCCGCCTGGTAGAAGCGATGTACAGCGGTGGCGAGGTCCTGCACGTAGTACGGCACGCGATGCGGCTCGAGGAGCCTCGCCGCGTCCTGTGCGATCTCTGGCCAGAATGCCAGCTGGCGCGCAACGTCTAGCTCCCACGGCTCCACCAGCAGCGAAAGGTCGGCTTTCGCCGGAAGCTGTGGATGCCGCTCGGTGGCCGTGGCTTCGACGTTGACGAGGCGCGCGTGCGCGTACTGCGCGTAATACACGGGGTTTTCATTGCCCTGCGTTATCGCCAGCTCGAGGTCGAACTCGATCGTGGTGTCGGGCGAGCGAAGAAGGTAGAAGTAGCGCACAGCATCTGATCCGACGCGATCGATCAGCTCGTCCAACGTGACGAAACGCCCGGCTCGCTTCGACATCTTGCCCTCTTTCAGGTTGACCATCTGATGAAGGATCACGACCAGCCTGTTGGGGTCGTAACCCAAAGCGGCAACAGCCGACTTCATTCGCGGCACATACCCGTGATGGTCCGCTCCCCATACCTCGATCACGCGGTTGAACTTTCGCTGCTCGAAGCGGCTCAGCAAATATCCGAGGTCCGATGCAAAGTAGGTCGGCTGCCCGTTTGAGCGAATGACCACGCGGTCCTCGTCCTCCGACAAAACCTGCTCGCCCAGGCCGTCTTCCTCCTCAAGCGCGGGCCCAAACCAGATGGCCCCGTCGCGCTCCTTCAGATAGCCGGATTCGCGCAGCCGCTCGATCGCCGCCTGCGCCAGGCCGTCCTCCCACACCTTCGACTCCCAGAACCACTCGTCGTAATGGATGTTCAGCCGAGCCACCGTCGCGCTGATGATGTCGATGACCCTCTGGATCGCGTACACCCGCAGCTTGGGCTCGGCCTCATCCTCAGGCAGGTTCTCGATACCGGGCAGGTCGCGCCGCGCCGCTTCGGCAATCTCGGTCACGTAGTCGCCTGTGTAGCCGCCCTCAGGCGGCTCCAGGCCATGCAGCCGCGCATAGACCGACCCACCGAAGCGTCGTGTCTGCGTGTTGTCCGAGTTCACGTAGTACTCGCGCTGCACGTCGTGACCGCTGAACTCGAGCAGCCTGCAGATGGAATCGCCGAGGATCGTGCCGCGGCCATGGCCGATATGCAGCGGCCCGGTCGGGTTGATGCTCGCGAACTCCACCTGCAGCCGCTCGCCACCCCCCATCCGCGACGCTCCGTAGCCGGGTCCGGTCACGCTGACCTCGCCGATCAGCCGCTGCAGCCACTCGGGTGTGAGCTTGAAGTTCACGTAGCCCCCGACCGCTTGCGCGGTTGCAGCGCCCGCGGGGATCGAGACGGTTTCGGCCAGCTTGGCGGCGATGGCCGGCGGCGCCTGTTTGAGCGTCTTCGCCAGCTTGAGTCCCGCCGGGCTCGCATAGTCCCCGCGGTCCGGTCCCTTGGCGCGACCCAGCTCGAGGTCGGGCAGCTCTCCTTCGACCCCGAGCGCGCGGACAGCTGCCGTCAGAGCCTCGGCGATCACCTCGCGAATCGCGTGCTCTGACACTGTGCTCATGGGCACACCGGGTGCTGCCCGGCAAGAGTCAGCTGGACCTGGGTCGATGCGCCCGCTCGCGAGTAGGTGACGGTTACACGCTGGTCGGGGCGGAAACGCGAGCGGAGCAGAAGGCGGAGCGGATGCGCGGCGTCGAGCTTGACGTCGTCGAGCTGCGTGATGACGTCACCAGGCTGCAAGCCCGCTGCGGCTGCAGGGCCTCCCTTGTCCACGGTGATCAGCTGGCTGCCCTCGGGGAGGCTGGCGAGCGCGGCTGCCTGCTGGCTCAGGTCGGTGCTGGTGGCGCCCAGCGACGAGACCACGACCTGGCCGGTCGACAGGATCTGCTGCACGTCGTCGACGATATCGGCCACGTTGAGGCCAAAGCCGCTTGGCGCATTCGAGCCCTGGGACTGCATCGCGACGCCGACGACCTGGCCCCCGACGTTGAGCAGCGGGCCGCCCGCCGTGGTGGCGCCGATCACGGTGCTTATTTGGACCGTGTCGCTGATCTCCACGCTGCGCTGCGTCCCGGATTCGGTGACCACCGCGGGTCGGTGCAGAGAGCTGACATAACCGGGCGCCACCGCGCTTCCATCCAGCGGACCGCCCACCGCCACCACCACCTGGCCCTGGGCCAGCGCAGTCGGATCGGCGAAGACCAGCGTCGGCAGCCCATTGACCTGGTCGATCTTCAGCACCGCCACGCCGGTCTGGCAGTCGTAGTCGACGAGGCGCGCCACGTGAAGGTTGGCGTCGCCAGTCACGAGCACCGTCATCTTGCTGGCGCCCGAGATCACGCTCACCGCAGTCACGATGTACCCGTCGGAGGTGACGAGGAAGCCAGAGCCGCGTGTGATCGACGGCTGCTCTTGCGTCACGACGCTGACGACTGCAGGCTTCGCCCGCGCCGCGACCTGGATGATGGCGGACTCCTCGGAGATGGTGACGCCCGATCGAAGGTTCACCTGCTGCGGGTTGGTGCGCGACTGGAGCCGCAGGATTCCGAGCGTGACGCCTGCCGCCACCAGCGCAGTCACCAGCACGCTCGCGACGACCACGAGGAAGGGTCGCCACCGGCTGCGGGGTTTGTCGTCCGGGCGCGACTCGCCCCGAGGTTGGATCACCGCCCCAAGTTTAGGGAGCGGTGGTTACTTGTCGTTTGGCTCTGTCGGGTACCAGGTGAGGACAAGCTGCCGGTTTGGTTCAAAGCCTGCGGATGTGTAAAGCCGGACCGCCGCTTCGTTGTCAGTCCTCGTCCAGACGTAGCCGAGCGTTACCCGCCGCTCCTTGAAAAGCCGCACTGCCTGCTCCATCAGCATCTCGCCGACCCCGTGGCCCCGGTGTTCGGACGCCACGTAAACCTCGGCGACCTCGCCTTCGAGGCCTGTCCCCGGATCAAAGAGGACGATCCAGCAGAAACCGATGATCTGGCCCGGCTCGTCGCGCACCGCATAGATGACGTTTTCGCCGGCGAAGCTCGACGGCACGGTGCTGAGGTGGTCCTCGACCTCGCCCCGGGTCAGCTGGGGATGGTCCGAGTAATGGGTCTGCTCGCCCAGGTGCAGGTCGACAAGCAGGGGCCGAACGTGGGCGTAATCCCCCACTGCCAACCGCTCCACACCCAAGGTCTTCACCGCTCTCGATGGTAGCGGAGAGGCCCGCGGATCGGGTTCGCTTAAGAGCTGCAGGTCACATTCGCCAAGAGCCATACTTGAGTGCGATCTTGCGGTAACGGTCTGGCCCGGCCTGTGGCCATGATTAACTCGCAACATGGCTGACGAGCCGCACGTCCCTCCGGGCAAGGTTTATCTGGACACGCCGTACGTCCTCGTTCGTTGGGATGGCGATGGCCCGTGGGTGTACGTCAAGTGGAAGGCCTGGGCCAACAGCGCTGAGTACCGAGCGGCGCAGGAAGCAGTACTCCTAGCCCTCCGCGAGAATCACGCCTCCCGAAACCTGATCGACTCGACAGATCGGAGGGTCGTAACCGATGACGACCAGAGGTGGCTGATCGAAAACTGGATGCCTCGCGCGGCCGCCGCGGGGCGTCGGTGGACGGCGATCGTCATGCCAAAGAGCGCGCTTGGACGGACGATTGCTGAGAACATCGACAACCACGGGCGGTCGAAACGCAACGCGATCGAGCATTTCGAAACCATCGAGGACGCGGCCGCCTGGCTCTCGACCGTAAATTAAGCTTTCCGGACGCGCCCGCGGTGCGGGTCATCGCCGACGTAGCTCAGCTGGCAGAGCAGCCGCCTCGTAAGTGGCAGGTCGTGAGTTCGAATCTCACCGTCGGCTCCATCGTCAATGCACGCGGCTCAGGACGCGCGGCGGTTGAGCAGCCGGCCTGAATAGCAACGAGAGGAGCAGCAGGGCCTCGGCTATGAGGATCGGCAGCGCGAGAACGATGATCACGAACTGGAGAAGCGAGTAGCCCACCACTAGAAGAGCGACCTGCCACGCATTCGCCCCGACACGCACCACAAGCCACCCCGCCACGACCAGCATCACGAAGTCCTGGAAGCCCAGGTATGGCGTCGCCAGCAGCGAGCCGACGATGCCGGCCGCCATCGGAATCTCAGGTCCGTCATGCCGGTGGCGCCACGCCGCGACCACGGCGATCGCGACCACCACGACCTGGGTCACGTTCAGCAGCGGCCCGAGCCCGATCGGCCCGGAGATCGAGTAACGCCGGGTGATGTCCCAGGCCGGCGTCTGGGTTTGAGCCAGCACATCGCGATAGCGGGCCACGCCGTCGGGGCCCAGGAGTAGCAGCGCGACCAGCCCGATCACGAGCGAAGCCGCAAACCACGCGCCGAATGTCCGCGCATGGCCTGACGCGAGCAGGCAGATCGGAACCAGGAACGCCATCTGCGGCTTGAGCACGATAAGCGTGAGGGCGAGGCCGGCCCACACTGGATGCTCCCGCCGCATGAGCCACCACGCGGTCGCCACCGCGGCCGCCACCAACGCTCCCGGCTGTCCAACCATCACGCCGAACGCAACCGGAAAAACGCCGAGCAGCAACGCGAGGTGAGCAAGCTTTGCGAGCCCGCTTGATGGAGCGAGCAAGTACCACGTCCAGCCGAGCGCGGCCAGCAGAAGCACCGTCCAGATGACCAGCGCCACGGAGAACGGCAGCAGCACCAGCGGCGTCACGAGCCACGCCAGCGGCGGTGGCGAGATGAACGGTTGCGGGTTGAAGCCGGCGCCAAGGCTTTCGATCGCCGACTTCTGAGCCGCCAGGTCATAGAGGTGGCTGTAGCCGTTTCTGATCCCGACAAGCGCGGCGCCGTACGCGAGGCGGAAGTCGTTGCGAACCGAGTATTGAGCGATGTACGTGCCGGCCGCGGCCCACAGGTCCCAGGCGATCAGGATCAACCCAACGAGAAGCCCGACGGCCGCCCAAAGTTTGCGCCGCGCTCGAAAGTAATCAGCAACCACCGCCACAAAAGTAAAGGGCTCCGACCGAAGCCGGAGCCCTCTGGTGCGGTTTCAGGCTATTGCTGGGTTAGTTGACTTCCCTGTAGTCGGCGTCGACGACGTCCTCTTCCTTCTTCTTCGGCTCGGCGTCGGTGGAGCTGCCATCGGAGCCACCGGACCCATCGGACCCGCCCGACTTGGCGCCTGCCTGCGCGTAAATGTGCTCGCCGATCTTCTGGAGGGACTCGTTGAACTCGTCCATCTCCCGACGCAAGGCTGCGGTGTCGTTGCCTTTCGCCACCGTCTTCAAAGACTCGAGCTTCGTCGTCACCTCGGCCTTCACGTCAGCTGGGATCTTGTCCTCGTTGTCCTTGATCACCTTTTCGGCCTGGTGGATCATGTGATCCGCCTGGTTGCGCAGCTCGACCTCTTCGCGCTTCGCGCGGTCCTCGCCGGCGTGAAGCTCCGCTTCCTTGACCATGCGCTCGACCTCATCCTTCGCCAGCGTCGAAGACGCTGTGATGGTGACCGACTGCTCACGACCGGTGCCCTTGTCCTGAGCCTTGACGTTCAGGATGCCGTTCGCGTCGAGGTCGAACGTGACCTCGATCTGGGGCATGCCCCGCGGCGCGGGTGGAATGCCATCGAGGTGGAAACGACCCAGCGTGCGGTTGTCGCGCGCCATCTCCCGCTCGCCTTGCAGCACGTGGACCTCGACCGACGTCTGGTTGTCGGCTGCGGTGGAGAAGACCTGAGAGCGTGAGGTCGGGATCGTCGTGTTGCGCTCGATGAGCTTGGTCATCACGCCTCCGAGGGTCTCGACGCCAAGGGACAGCGGGGTGACATCCAGTAGAAGGATGTCCTTGACCTCGCCCTTCAGGACGCCGGCCTGGATGGCTGCGCCGATGGCGACCACCTCGTCGGGGTTGACGCCCTTGTGGGGCTCCTTCCCGCCGAGAAGGTCCTTCACCAGCTTCTGAATCACCGGCATTCGGGTTGAACCACCGACCAGCACGACCTCATCGATCTGCTGCGGGGTCAGGTTGGCGTCCTTCAGCGCGGCCAGGAACGGCCCGCGGCATCGCTCGGTCAGGTCTGAGGTGAGCGATTCGAACTTCGCCCGCGTGAGCGTCATCTCGAGGTGCTTCGGCCCTGTCTGGTCGGCGGTGATGAATGGCAGGTTGACCGAGGTCTCGAGACGGCTGGAGAGCTCGATCTTGGCGCGCTCCGCCGCTTCGGTGAGGCGCTGCAGAGCCTGGCGGTCGGCCTTCAGGTCGATGCCGTTCGACTTCTTGAACTCTTCGGCGAGCCACTCCACGATCCTGCGGTCGTAGTCGTCGCCACCAAGGTGGGTGTCACCGTTGGTCGACTTGACCTCAAAGACACCGTCCCCGACGTCCAGGACTGAGACGTCGAAGGTGCCACCGCCAAGGTCGAAGACAAGGATCGTCTCGTTGGCTTTCTTGTCGAGACCGTAGGCGAGCGAGGCTGCGGTGGGCTCGTTGATGATTCGGAGCACGTTCAGGCCCGCGATCTGGCCGGCGTTCTTCGTCGCCTGCCGCTGCGAGTCGTTGAAGTAGGCGGGGACGGTGATGACCGCGTCGGTCACTTTCTCGCCCAAGTAAGCCTCGGCGTCCGTCTTCAGCTTCTGGAGGATCATCGCGGAGATCTCCTCCGGGGTGAACTCCTTGTCGGTGTTCGGGATCCTGACGACCACGCGGTCGTCCTTGCCCGGCTTGACCTCGTAGGGCACGATCTTCCTCTCGGAGTCGACTTCGGCGAACTTGCGGCCCATGAACCGCTTGATCGACGAGACGGTGTTCTCCGGGTTGACGGCCGCCTGCCTGCGCGCAAGCTGCCCTACAAGTCGCTCACCGGACTTGGTGAATGCGACTACCGAGGGCGTGGTTCGTGAGCCCTCCGAGTTCGGGATGACGACGGGCTCGCCGCCCTCCATGACGGCGATGACTGAGTTGGTCGTCCCCAGATCAATTCCTACGGTTTTTGGCATGTATCAGTTAGTCCTCCAGGCCGCGGTTGTGACGCGCCTTTGAATATTTACTTTGATTCTTTTCCCCTCCGCCCCCGCATCAAAACGCCCTGACGCCCCTCGTTTTGATGCTGGCTGGACGCCGCCCCTACTCTTAGTCTTGAACCAATGGCGATCTTCGAGCTCGATCCGGTCGATGACATCGCGGTGGCTGCCGTCGGGGAGCCCGGCCAGAGGCGCTTCTTCCTGCTCGCCAAGGGCAGGGGGCGGACGCTGACGCTGACCTGTGAGAAGGCGCAGATCCAGGCCCTGATAGTTCGCGTCCACCAGATGCTCGAGGCGCAGGGGATCGAGGTGGCTGAGCGGGCGGCGGGCGACGGTGCGCTCTCGCCGGGAGATCCCGAATGGCAGGTCGGCGAGATGGGTCTCGGCTATCACGAAGCCCGCAAGATGTTCGTCCTGGTTGCCAGCGAGTCGGGCGCCAGCGAGGACAGCCCCGCTGCGGAGGACGCCCCGAGCATCCGCTTCTGGCTGAGCCACCAGCAGGTCGTTGCCTTCTCGAAGCAGGCAGAGAACGTCCTCACCGCCGGCCGCCCACTGTGCCCGCGCTGCGGGCTGCCGATGGATCCCGCCGGCCATCCGTGCCCGGTTCTCAACGGTGCCCGGCCGATCTTCTGACCGCGGCCGGTCCCCCGAACTCCCCAAGGAGGCCGAAGAGATCGAGCGCCTCCTGCTCGAGCTCCCGGAGCTGGAGCTGCTCGGCATCCTTCAGGGGGCTTCCAACTACACCTTTCTTGCCCAGCTTGGTCCGCACGCGCCTGCCGGTCTCATGGCGGTTTACAAGCCGGCCCGAGGCGAGTCGCCACTGTGGGATTTCGAAGCGGGGACTCTGTACCAGCGCGAGGTGGCCGCTTACCGCCTGAGCAAGGCCCTTGGCTGGCCGCGGATCCCTCCAACGGTGGTGCGCGACCAGGCTCCGCACGGCGTCGGCGCCATGCAGCTGTATATCGAGGCGGATCGACGCCACTTCCTCTCAGAGCAGGCCCGTCAGCGGGACGCGTGGCAGCGGATCGCGCTGTTCGACGTGATCACCAACAATGCGGACAGGAAATCCGGGCACTGCCTGTTCGACGCCAAAGACCAGGTATGGGTCATCGACCATGGCCTGACCTTCCACACCGACCCCAAGTTGAGGACGGTGATCTGGGACTTTTCAGGCGAGCCCCTGCCCCCGGACCTCTGCGACGACCTCGAGCGAGCGCTCATCGAGGTCGAGAAGGGAAGCCTGGCCGGGGAGCTCGAACAGCTATTGCTTCCGGGCGAGATTCGGGTCCTCAAACGGCGGTTGCGCGGAGTGCTCGACCCCACATGGCGGTTCCCCGAGCCGACCTCCGCGTGGTCGGTGCCCTGGCCGCCGGTCTGAGCAGGCTGGTAACCTCCGGGGCTGCGGATGAAGTTCTGGTCACGCGCCGTCATCGCAGCCGCCGTTGTCGCTTTTGCGACGTCCACCGTCGTGGGCAACGCTGCCTCGACTCCGGGTGCCCCGGGTACGCCGACCAACCTCAAAGCAAGCGCGGGCGACACCATGGTCAACCTGAGCTGGAAGGCGCCGGCGGGGGTGGCCCCTGACCACTACACGATCACGCGAACACCCGGTACCGACACGCGCGACGTTCTTGGTGCCGCCACGACGTCATACCAATGGCAGGACCTGGCCAACGGAACGACGTTCACCTTCAGAGTTACTGCGGTCAATGCAGTCGGCTCGAGCACGCCATCACTAGCAGCCAGTGCCAAGCCCCGCGCGATTCCTCCCGGGCGGCCCACCAACCTGGGCGCGACCCAGACCGCACCCGGCCAGATAAGGCTCGACTGGACGCCTCCGGCCACCAATGGCTCATTGCCCAACAACACCGACAACTCCGCCGCGATACAGCAATACAACGTCACCATCAACCCCGGCGGGACGAGGAACGTGGTTCCTGCCTCCACGCTGACGTACGCGTACTCCGGACTGGCCGACAACCTCACCTACACGTTCACGGTGAGCGCCACGAACAACAGGCCGTTGACGGGAGCGGCTGCCACCGTCTATGCACCGCTTCCCGCCGGAGCCTCCATCGGTCTGCAGCCGACGGCGGGCATACCCAACACCGCTATCACCGTCACCGGCCAGCTCTTCCTCAAGAACGAAGCCATGACGCTTTACTGGGACTATTCGACCCACGTTGCGGGCACTGTCGTGAGCGACGCCACCGGCGCCTTCACCAAGGTGGTCAAGATGTATGCGGGGGCCAAGCCGGCGGTGCACAGGCTCTGCGCAAATGTGCAGCCCAGACCGTGTGCGACCTTCACCCTGCGCGCCGCGCCGAAACCCTCACCGATCCCACCATCTCCAACCGACACCTCGTCGCCGACACCGGCGGCCACTGCCCCGCAGGCATCTGGGGTGCGGCTGGGCGGCGGCGGCATCAGTGGCCTGGACATCATCACGAGGCCACCCTTCGTCTTCTTGCCGATCATCGCGATCATCGGGATCCTCGGCGTGCTCCTCTACTGGTTGCTGAGCAGGCGCCGGCAGATGTCGGCGGCGCCGGCGGCCACCGTCGTGCATCGTGCCACGCGACCTGACTACATGGCGCCATTCCCGAC
>DATCPW010000148.1:0-4760 GCA_036569865.1 Candidatus Dormiibacterota bacterium | reverse complement strand
TGGAACTGCACCTCGCGCGCCCTGATGTCGGGCAGCACCGAAGGGTTGTCGAGGGCGGCCTCCATCCGCGTCCGATTGCCCACGGCCTGCACCTTGATGGGCGAGCTCAGAGGCGGACCCTGGTCGACCACCACCTCACCTCCCGAACCGGAGAAGTAGCTCAAGGGCGTGATCCGGTGTCCGTTGACAGCGATGCCCTCGGCGCCTTGCGCAAATAGAAGGTTGACGATGTCCTGCACGTCTTTGAAGTTGACGAGATAGCCGGCCTCGCCTCCGGAATCGGGACCGGGAACCCCGTCGGCGAGGTCGATCTCGACACCCGGGCCGTGGAGGCGGGTCAGCCCGGCACGGGCTCGCAGGTCGGCGACCTTGCTCTGCAGGGCCTGGGTCGTCGCTGATTGTTGTGCAGCGGCAGCCTCGAGGGCTTCGATGCGCGCACGGAGCGTTGCGATCTTCTGGCGTGACTCGGCATTGGCCGCTTCCAGCTCCTGCACGCTGCGCACCAGGGCCTGGTAGCGCGCGAGCTGGTTTGAGGGGGTCAGGAGCTGGACTTTGGCCTGCCCCGCCACGAGGAACCCGGTGGCCAGGGCGACGGCCGCGACCACAAAGATGCTGACGACCCTGCTCCTTGTCATCAGCCCAATTCTGGCCCAGAGCGTATGCGCATATACCAGCGTGGCAGGGTTGGCCGGGGTCCCCCTGGCCATGACTTTGTCCTTAGCGACTCCCAAGCCGGGCTAGGCAACAGCCTTCTTAATTAAGGCCCATCCGTATACCGGAGGATAAGCAGGCGCGCGCGAAGCGCCCGCCGATGAGAAGGAACCATCCGGGTTCCTTCTCATAAGGGGGGTCGAAGACCCCCCGCTCCCGGGATTTGCGTCATTCCTAGTAGTATCGGAATCCCTAAATGGCGGTCGAAACACGCATCTCCGCCTTCCAAGCCGCCCAGCAGCGTTTTGACGCGGCCGCGGAGGTGATCGGCCTCTCAGACGATGCGCGTCGGGGCCTTCGCGAGGTCAAGCGCGAGCTGACTGTCCACTTCCCTGTGCGCATGGACGATGGCGGCGTCCACGTGTTCACCGGCTGGCGAGTCCAGCACAACATCAGCCGCGGGCCCGCCAAGGGGGGCATTCGGTATCACCCGCTGGTCACACTCGACCTGGTCAAGGCGCTCGCGATGCTGATGACCTGGAAATGCGCGGCGGTCGGCTTGCCTTACGGAGGCGCCAAAGGCGCAGTCGCTTGCGACCCACTCAAGCTCTCGCAAAACGAGCTGGAGCACCTCACACGTCGATATGCGACCGAGATCGCAATCCTCCTCGGTCCCGAAAAAGACATCCCGGCGCCCGACATGGGCACCAACCCCCAGACCATGGCCTGGATCATGGACACCATCTCGATGCACTCCGGCCACTCGGTGACCGCGTCGGTGACGGGCAAGCCGGTTGACGTTGGTGGATCGGAAGGGCGGGTCGAAGCCCCAGGCCGAGGGGCCACCTACCTGACCCTCGAGGCCCTCAAGTACCTTCACGTCGAGTACGAGACCCCGACGATGGCGGTGCAGGGCTACGGCCAGGTCGGGAAATCAACGGCGCGGCTCCTGTCCGAGGCTGGGCTTCGCGTGGTGGCTGTGAGCGATTCGAAGGGTGGTGTCTACAACCCGAAAGGTCTGGACCTGGCCGCACTCGAGGAGCACCGCCAGGTTAGAGGCGGCATCACCGGCTTCAAGAAAGGCGACAACATCACCAACGCCGAGCTCCTGGAGCTTCCGGTGACAGTGCTGGTGCCGGCTGCCGTGCAGGACCAGATCAACGCTGACAACGCGCCGAGGATTCGCGCGAGGCTGATCACCGAAGGGGCGAACGCGGCGATCTCGCCTGACGCAGACCCGATCCTGCACGAACGAGGGATCTTCGTGATCCCTGACATCATCGCCAACTCCGGCGGCGTGATCGTGTCCTATTTCGAGTGGGTCCAGGACCTCCAGGCCTTCTTCTGGGAGGAGGAGGAGATCAACACCAAGCTGCACCACGTGATCACGCGCGCGTTCTACGAGATTCTCCACACGTCAGTTAATAAGAGGATCGACATGCGCCTGGCGGCCTACGCGCTCGCCGTCCAGCGCGTAGCCAACGCCACGAGCGTTCGAGGGATATACCCATAATCGACGAGTGACCCCTCGTCGCGTCCTGATCACCGGCGTATCCAATCCCCTCGGCGCCGAGGTTGCGCGCCGCCTGGCCGCGCAGGTGCCGTTTCTGTTCGGCTGCGACGTGGCGGACCCTGTCAGCGCGCTCGAGGAGATGGACTTCGTCCACGCCGACACGCGTCACACCGCGATCGCAAAGCTGATCAGGCAGCTGCGCATCGACACCGTCGTCCACATGGCGGTGACGGTGGACTCGGCCCGTGAAGACCGCGCCTCACACGAGACGAACGTCATCGGCACGATGAACGTCCTGACCGGTTGCACCGGGCCTTCGAGTCGTGTCGAGCGCCTCGTGGTGAAGTCGAGCCAGGCCATCTATGACGCCGGCCCGACGGATCCGTCCTTTTTCTCGGAGGACATGGTGGGTCCCGAGCGTCAGGGCTCATCCATCACCCGCGACCTGCGCGAGATGGAGCAGCTCGTCGGCGAATTCGCTCTACGCAACCCGCATAGCGGTGTCACCACATTGCGAATCGGCTATCGCGTGGCGGAGGGCACAACGCTCGCCAAGTACCTTTCGCTGCCGATCGTGCCGACCTTCGCGGGCTTCGACCCGCGCCTTCAGCTGCTGCACGAGGAGGACGCGGCCGAAGCGGTGGTGCGTTCCGTGATCGGAAGTCACCCGGGAGTTTTCAACGTTGCCGGCAGCGGAGTGGTGCTGGTGAGCCAGGCGATAGCGATCATGGGCGGCAGCCCTGCGCCCATCCTCTTTCCATACGGCAGGTGGATGGCCAGGTTCGGTCTGCGGGCGCTGACCGGAGTCATTCTGCCCGGCCATCTGGCCGACGTTCTAGCTTTCGGCTCGGTCGCCGACTGCGCCCGGTTGGCCGAAGAATTCGGCTGGAGCCCTGCCTACTCGACCCGTGCGGTCATGGATTCGTTCGCGCGAGGCAAAGAGGCAGAGGTCATCGAGGCCCCATCGCCGCCCCAGGAGTACGAGCTTCAGGTCTTCCTGCAGCGCCGCCGCCGGCAAGAGCTCCGCGATCGTCAATTGGGCTCAACCTCCCTGGTGGCGCGAAAGTGAGCGAAGAACCTGCGAGCGTCATGACCGAGCCGAAGAAACAGCTGAAGAGGCGCAGCCGCAAGGCGGAGATCGTCACGCCTTCCCCGAACGGGCTCAATTTGCCGAAGGCAGTCCGAAGGCTGCAGCGGAAGGCGCCGGCCTACGCCATGCAGGGCCTGATCGAGCTGTCGACCCGTTTACGCGAGGCGACCGGCCACGAGATCATCGACCTCAACCGCGTCATGGGTCTCGTTCAGTTCGCTTACCAGCAGCGCGAGCTCGCCCAGCGGGGCACTGCTTATGAGGTCGACGATTTCGGTTTTGATCCGCAATGGACCGAATCATTCCTCTCGGTTTTCAAGGTCCTGTATCACGACTACTGGCGTGTCGAGACGACTGGCATCGAGCACGTGCCGGCGACCGGTCGCGCCATGCTGGTTGCCAATCACGCCGGCGTATTGCCGTGGGACGGCACGATGATCAAGACCGCGATGTTCGTCGAACACCCTCAGCCTCGTCACGTGAGGGCGCTGGTCGCAAGCCTCTTTATGGGCATGCCTGTTCTCAGCTGGTTCCTCCGGCGGACCGGGCAGACCGTGGGCCATCCGGATGACACGCGCCGCTTGCTGGAACGCGACGAGCTGGTGCTTGTCTTTCCGGAAGGCGTCAAGGGGACCGGCAAGCCTTTCAAGGATCGCTACCGCTTGCGGCGGTTCGGACGCGGCGGGTTCGTCGCGACGGCGATACGGGCCGGCGCGCCCATCATCCCCGTGTCCGTGGTGGGGTCCGAGGAGATCTACCCGATGATCGCGGACCTTGCTCCGGTGGCCAGGGCCTTGGGCATGCCATACGCGCCGGTGACCCCGTTCTGGCCGTGGTTGGGTCCGCTGGGGTTGCTGCCGCTGCCGAGCAAATGGCGGATCCAGTTCCACCCGCCGATTCACGTGGAGACGTACCCGCCCGAGGCCGCTGACGACCGAAACCTGGTGATGGCCCTCGCCGACGAGGTTCGTGAAACGATCCAGCAAGGCGTCTACGACAACCTGAAGAAAAGGCGCAGCGTCTTTACCTAGCGGTATGAAAAGGAACCCGAATGGTTCCTTTTGCGCGCAAAGCGGCGTTGAGGATGGGCCTTATTGAATGCATCGGCGGGCGCTTCGCGCGCGCCTGCTTATCCTCCGGTATAAGGAAGAGCTTTGTCTTAGAAGTTTCTCCTCGCAACGATTGGGAGTCATGGGAAACAAAGTCATGGCCGGGGGGATCCCAGCCAACCCTGCGACGCTGGTGCTCGTGGATGTCTGCTAGCTGATCGCTGGGAGGGGGGCCTTCTCCTCTGGCTCTTCGATGATGTCCAGCGCTGTGGCCTGGCTGATCCAGTACTGAACGTCCGACAGGCTCGGGGCGCCGGCCAGTCCGACAGCGTCAGCGAGCTTTGCGTGCAGCTCCACGGCATCCTGGGCGCGCAGCGCTCCCATCGACTCAATGCCCAGCCGGCGGATGACCGGCAGCTGCCGCTCCATTCCTGACACCTCGAGGAGCGTGCACTGG
>DATCPW010000147.1:0-15110 GCA_036569865.1 Candidatus Dormiibacterota bacterium | reverse complement strand
CGAGATGCTGAACCTGGCCGACCAGAGGCTGATGCCGCCCGTCCTTTCGGTGGCCATCAACAAGGTGATCGAGGAGTCGCCCGAGGTCACCGTCCTGGCGCAGGCGAAGCCCGGCTCCGTGATGGAGGCGATGGACGCCCTATACGAGATCCAGGACAGCCTGATGTACAACCAGATCGAGGACGAGTAAGCCTCCATCTAGTTCGCTGAACACTTGGAAGCCGGCCCCAATTGAGGGGCCGGCTCTCTTTTTGTCCGGGCGCTAAAGGATCAACAGAGGGCTCGCCGAGCATCGGCGGCCTCGGCATCCGCCCAGTTGAACGCGGCAGGGCTGGGCGCATACGTCCGCGCTCCGGCGCACGCTACAGCCATGACGTCCGGCCAAAGGGTTGGATCGATCCGTGTGCGCGAAGCTAGGAGAGCGGGCGCTGCATCGGCGGAGAGCTCGTGGAAGTACTGCGCATCAATCTTGTGCGTCTGGTTCGCGCGGTTGACGTTCAGCCCGACCACAAGGGCTTCTGGATTCGCCACGTTCAACGCCATCAACAGGGCCAGCGCGGTAACTGTGCTCAAGCCAACGAACCAACGTTTCTTCTTGAACAAGCCCGCAAGGTCGATGGCAAGGAGCACAAACACCACCGCGACCAATCCAGCGAAAACGTGGCTGTACAGGCGAAGCATCGTGAATCCATAGGCATCTTCGTAGAGGCTGAGTCGAAGGGAGGCGACCAGGACGATCAGCAGCGTCAGAGCGATCGCGCTTTCGGACAGAGCGAGGAAGGTCATCTTCCCCGCGCGATTGGCGAAACCCGTCACGCGACTGAACACGACCAGCACCACCAACGTGATACCCGCCACCCAAAGCAGCTGGAAAAAGCCTGAGCGAGCGTAGTCCGAATACGTGATCCCGGCTGATCGAAGCGTCTCAGCTCCCGTGCCACTCGCGGCAATTCCCTGGGCGATGGCAAACGCAGCGAAGACCGTGTCGAGCACCGCGAGGACCACCACGCCTTCGGTGGTGCCCAGCCGCCAGGTGAGGCCGTCAATTCGATCCAACGGCTCGGCTGCGGCCACCCTGAGCAGTCCCCCCATGACGAGCGATCCTGCAAGCACAAAGAACGCGTCCAGCAGCAGCCGGCCGAAGTCGAAATTGAGGCTGAAGAATGAGGCAAAAATGGGATCTGCGGACGCCAGCAGAACGGCTATGACCACCGCGATCGGTATGGCTATCAGGAAGCCCCGAGCTATCGGTGCGAGCCCAGATACTCGCGGCCTCAGCTGAATGAGCGGCTTAGCGACGAATGCGGCTCCCGCGATTCCTTGAAGAGCTGTGCTGAAGCCGCGGGCGATACCTTCTGCGATGCCAAGGTCGAGCACGGACCCACGCACGGCAAGAGAAGCGGCGGTGCCGAGAAGCGCGAGTGCGACCGCAATATCCGGCACCAACAGCCACGCGCTTGCTCGCAAGCTCAGCCACACTCCAAAGAGCACAGCGGCCGCCGCAAGCAGGCGGGGTTCTAGCCTCGCGACTCGGCCCGCGAAAACCAGGATCACTCCGGCCGCCGCGAATGTGGCAGAAGCGCCCAAACCTACCGCGCCGGCTCGCAGGAATTGGTCCGCGATCAAACCGAACACCAATACGGTGACGGCCGTCATCCACGTGGCTTGGCTCCGAAGCTTGAGGCTCATCCAGGCAGGCACTGGTGCGCTTGGTGGTTCGTCCAGCGTCGATCGCCATACGGTCCCGTCCCACCGCCATCGCTTGTCCCCGGACAGCTGTCCGATGTATGCGGCCGCGTCGTCGGACATCGGAGTCATCAACTGTTGGAAGGTGGCAGTTGGTTACGGTTCGGGCCTCCGTGAGCTGAACCGATGCCTGAAATTTGAGAGTCAATTCGAGACCTCGCTGAGACTGGCTCTGATACGGGTCCTGCGGACGATTGCGTCGTTGCAGGCAGCCCGTTTTCGGAGGAGTAGCTTCGATGTCGATCAACCCGGAGTACGACGGAACCGTGACCCTGCGTCCTTATCCCAACGGTGCCGAGTCAGAGTCGGCGGCGCCAGTTGCCCCCGTCCAGGCTCCGCTGGCGGCGCCGGCCCAGCCCTACCCGCCGGCTCAGGCGATCCAGCCGGCATATCTCCCGGAAGCGCCGCATTATGAGGCGCCTCCGGCTCAGGCGATCCAGCCCGCATATCTCCCGGAAGCGCCGCGTTATGAGGCGCCCGTTCCGGTCGTGGCTCCGGCTCGCACCAGCAGCCGCCCGCGGTGGGTGGTCCCGGCTGCGATCGGCGCAGTCGGAATCATCGCGTCAGGTTCGCTTGGCTATTTCCTGTGGTCGACGACCGGCCAGCGCGACGCCGCACGCCACCAGCTCGCATCCACCCAGGCCACGCTCACCAGCACCCAGGGCCAGCTCACGACCGCCCAGTCCGATGCGGCGGCCCGCAAGCTGACCGCGGACTACGTGAGCCTCTACGTAGCCGATGCCGCGCGCGTGCTCACCGACGACGAGAGCATGAACGTATGCAGGGGCTACAGCCAGTGCCGCACCGCGGCACAGCAGGCGCTCAACGATATGCAAGCCTTCCAGTCGGACCGCTCCAGGGCGACGGTGCCTGCGGCCCTCACGAACGCTGACGCAATGCTCGGTGACGCTCTCACCGCCGAGATCGCAGCTGTGCAGGAGGTGATCAGCGGCATGGACAACAACAACTTCAACAAGATCAAGGACGGCTGGACCAAGCTCGACAAGGCGATGCTCAGCATGGGCAAGGCCGAGGCGGCTCTCGGGGCCGGTCTCAAGTAGGCAAGTGGGGTCCAAGCGATGACCCAATTCATCGGAATGACAGGCATCCGGATGCGGAGCGGGATCCGGCCGGATGCCCGCGGCCGGGGCGTTAGCTTTGGGCTGCGCCCCGCGCTGGCCGCGGTGCTGGCCGTGGCGGTGATCGGCATTCCTGCCGCGGTGGCGAACGTGATCATCCGCGACGAGAGCGCCAACCAGCAGGCGCTTGCCGCGGAGACGCGCGACAACCAGGAGTTGCGACAGCGCATCACATCCCTCGAGGCTCGGCTCAACGCGCAGCCTGACTGGACGGTGATCGTGAAGCGTGTCGAGCCGTCGGTGTTGACGATCGAAACTTCCACCGGCCTAGGGTCGGCGTGGGTTGCGCACTCTGATTCCACGGGATCCGACCTCGTCACCAACTTCCACGTGGTTGCAGACGCGTGGAGCTCGGGGGAGAGCGAAGTGGACGTGAAGCAGGGCGATCGCACCATCAAAGGCGTCATCAGTCGAGTGGATCGCGACAATGACCTCGCGATCGTTCACGTCACCGAGCGATTCACGGCGCTGCCCGCCGCGGTGGCACGCCCTGAGCTCGGATCGACGGTGATGGCGGTTGGTTCCCCGTTAGGGCTGGCCGGCAGCCTGTCGATTGGAGTCGTGTCCGGATATCGCAGCATCGACGGGAGCGATTTCCTGCAGTTCTCCGCGCCGATCAGCCCCGGCAACAGCGGAGGGCCGGTGGTCGACGGCAAGGGCCAAGTCGTCGCAGTGGCAGCGGCGAAGTTCGAGGGCACCGGTGTGGAGGCGCTGTCGCTGGCGATCCCAGTGCAGACCGTGTGCACGATGCTGGTCGCATGCGACCGATCACCGGGCGGCTGAGAGTGAGGCTAGCCGTGACTCCAATCTGCATCGAATGACGTATCGGGAGGGCGCCCGAGAGTTGGCAGCTCCAATGCGTACTCGAGCTGCACTCGGTGTGTTTGTCCGGTGATCAGGTAAACAATTCCGTATGCAGTTTCACCAGTCGCGCTATCCCACAAGAGAGAGTGCAGCTCGTACCAGCCTGGCGCTCCGCAGCCTTTCGAACAATCGACCAGTGCGTACGAGTACAACGACCAGGTCTTTCCGTCCAGATCGGCATGCCCTGGAGCCGCGCTGCCGATTTCGATGTGTGCGCCTCGGACGCTGAATCCTGCGACGACCGCGGGAGCCTGCATTGAGCCCGCGGGCCACGACACCGCGGTGTGTGTCGTGCTGGTCGTCGTGCACGTGCCCTTCATTGGTTCGCGGTTGATCCTGGAGCTGGTCGGGCTTTCCCAATAGATGTAGGTCAAGGAAGAGCCGGTGCAGTAAAACCACAGCACAGTCCACGAACGGGCTTCGATCGCCAATGCCTGGTACAGGACGAGGGAGTAGCTGTTCCAGGGAATGTCTTTGTAGACGAGGGCGGACATCACCTTCCCGCCGAGCGTCACCGCGCCGAACCGGCTGTGGATATCGACCCTGGAAACCTCGGTGCCGCTACCCGAGATGTCGATCCCGAACGTGTTGGAGTCGTCGAGGGAGATGGCAGGCCAGGCGATCGCAGCAGTCGATGGGCTTCCCGACACGGGCGAGACGGAAGGGCTCGGCGCGTGGCTGACAGCCGGGGCGCCGCACGCGGCGAGGATCAACACCAGCGCAACAGCAGCTCGTCGCAAGGAGGTCGGAGCGCTCAGGCGCCGGTTTTCTTGCCGTCCAGGAATTCCTGGTAGCGGCGATAGGCGTCGAGCTTCCTGCTGTCGACGATCTTCGTATAGCCCTGGAGCGTGTTGAGGTTCGCGTGGCCGAGCACCTCCTGCACCAGGCGGACGTCCCCGCCTGTCACCTCGAGCAGGGTTGTCGCCGCGGTATGCCTCGCGACGTGCGGGGACTTGAATGACCACGCGCCCAGCTTCTGGCGTATCTGGCGGACTATGTATCGCGCACCGGCGGAGGTGAGCCTCCGGCCGCGGTCGTCGGCCACCGACCTGTCGTAATTGACGAACAGAGCCATGCTCGCGTCCTCGCGAGCGGCCAGGTAGTCCTCGAGCGCGGAACGCGCGTCGGTGGTCAGGTAGACCGACCGTTGCTTCGAGCCTTTGCCTGTGACCACGAGCCGGTTGCCGGTGCGAGGGAAATCGGTGCGATCCAATGCGAGCGCTTCCGAGATGCGGCATCCCGTGCTGATAAGGAACTGCACCAACGCGCGGTCGCGCTTGTCGGCCAGCGTCTGTGTGGGCAGCGCCCCGAGCAGGCGGATCAGCTCGTCGGGATCGATGGGTTTGGGCAGACGTTGTTCGACCTTCGGCAGCGTGATCCCGTTCGAGAGGTCGCGCTCGATGATGCCTTCCTTCGCCAGCCAGCGCAGCCAGGACCGAATGGCGACGAGCGCGCGCGCGCGAGACGCCGGACTCTTGAGGCGGCCCGCCAGGTGTCGCTGATAGGCGCGGAGGTCATCGTGCTGAATGTCGGCCAGGGCGAGCGTGTGGCCGTTGGCGGTGAGGAAGGCAACCAGCTTTCCGAGCTCGGACTCGTAGGCCCGGACCGTGTTCGGGCTGCGGTTCGCTTCGAGTTGAAGCCAGCCGAGGTATTCAGAGGCGGCGGCCTGCAGATCGTGAACCATGTCGAGGCCGTCTGCATGTTGCCACATTCGATTCGTGTGGGGGGTGGTCCAGCATCGATCGCGTAGAGTGAAGTGAAGATATGACGAGGTCGCTCGCTTCCTTGTTGGCGGTGGTGATGGTGGCAATAGTGACCGCATGCTCATCGCAATCGGGCACTACTGCCGCGCCGACCGCAGCCAGCGTTGCCGTGCAGCCCGGTGATCTTCCAAACACGATGCACCGGTGTTCCATCTCCGGCGACATCAACACTTACATCGAGAGCCTCAAGGCCAAGGACCCCGCCACTTACACGTCAACCAAGAACGAGTGGACGGACGCACAGAGCAAAGGGGCGACGGCAACGCAGGTCACCTTTTATACCGACAGTGACGTGAACTGCGCGAATGTCGCGTCCACGGTCGCCAACCTCAGCGCCGCGGCCTACCCGCTCGTGGTCAATTTCTCAGTCCAGTTCAAAGATGAGGCCAGCGCCGCGAACGGCTACGCGAATGGACAGATCTTCGGAATCGATCGAAATATGCTCAAGGCAAACGGCGCGCCGGTGGTCGAGGGCACGAAGACCGGGCTCGGTCCGAACTCGATAGTCCTGAGCACTACGATCTTGAGCCAGGTGTTCTACATCGCCGTATGGCAGAGCAAGGCCTTCATGGTCATCCTAGGGATCATCAACCTCGACGCCGCCACCGGACAGAAAGTCGCTGACGCCGAGAACAAGAGGATCAAATAGTGGGCAACGACGCTGAAGAGCTCAAGAAAGCAGCGCAGGAGGCGAGTCGCAAACTTAGCGCGGCTGCCCAGGAAGTCATGCGCCAATCACTTCCGATCATCCAGGAGCATGCCAAGACTCTCTCCAAGGAAATGAGCGACGTTGCGCGTAAGTTCGCCACGGAACAGGGACCCGCCCTCAGAGAAGCATCGCGCCGGGCGGTCGAGGAGTTCAGGAAGGCGCTCGACGAGGAACTCAAGAAGAGAGGGTCCTAAAAGGGAAACCAACGCCAGGGCGTGATGGTGCGCCTGGCAAGAATCGAACTTGCTGCCTCTTGCTCCGCAGGCAAGCGCTCTATCCGGTGAGCTACAGGCGCGAGCGGTTCAGTTTAAGCGAGCATCGATCGCGGCAGTAACCGCCTTGTAGGCTCCGTCATCGAGGTTGCTGAGGATCGCCAGCGAGACGAAGACCGAGCGGCGCCAGCACGCAAGGCGAACCTGGGGGCCGGTATACGTCCAGGAGCTCACGCCAAGGCCGGTGCCGGAGCCTCTCAGGATGCCCGGGGCCACCTGGCCGGGCGCAGGTGTGACGAATCCAAGGACGCCGGCTCCCCACGCACGCTCAGCCTGGCCTTCATCGGCGAACTCGGCGACGAAGCTGGCGAGGGATTTGGTGGTTGAGCTTGCTGCCAGCTCCCCGGTGCAGGCGGTTGGGTCATAGGTGTAAAGCGTGATGGCCGCAGACGTTGCGCCTTTGGCCTGCAGCTGCTTCCACTGGTCGCTGAAGCTTGCAGCGAGGGCCGCGTTAATCGCCTGCAGAGCCGTGAGGTAGCCGGCGACCGGCCCAGAGCCTGGACATTTGGTAAGCCCTCCTGGCACCTCGCCCTGCTGGATCACTGCGGTCGCGGCAGTGTTGTGGAAAGAGGTGCTCGGCGTTGGCTTAGGGGGCGACGCGGTCGTCTGACAAGCGGCCAGAAGGACGGCCAGCGCAACGGTGCTGATAAATCGGCTCACGGCGGGGGCAGTCTAGACTGGTCAGCCGGCACGCGCCTGTAGCTCACCGGATAGAGCGTTCGGCTCCGGACCGAAAGGCAGCAGGTTCAATTCCTGCCAGGCGCACCAAAGCTATCCAGTTGGCGTCAACTCGTGATGAAGGGTAAGGGGCGGAGTAGCCGATGCTCAACGGGAACTAACGCTCAGGCCGGGCCGGGTTTTTCTCCCAGGTAGAGCGTCTGCTTGCCCAGCAGTAGCCAGGCAGGAGGAAAGTTGAGGTACGCGCGTACAAGCAACGGGTGCTGCGGGATCCGGCTCTTCGTCGTGTAGGGAAGGAAGCGAGTAATCACTTTCTTCGTCTTGAACCCGGCCATGACGGCCGCCTCGGCCAGGCTCTTCTCGGTGAGTGCCGTCTGGTGGTCGATGAAGTCCCAGTAGGAGCCCCCTATCAGACGGATGTTTGGCTGCAGGATCAGGACCCGCCCCCCCGGCTTGAGGATCGAAAAGGTCACCCGCAGCTGCTGCAGCACTGCCTCAGTCGTCGGCAGGTGCTCGAGATAGTTGCTGAAGAAAGCGAGGTCGAAATGGTCGTTGGGCAGGACATCGGCGAGGTCGAGGCCGCTGGCCGGCACGAAGTGGACGTCCTTCGGCAGCGAGGCGCTCACATCACGGATGTCGGTGGCCCAGCGCTCTCCGGCGCGAATGTTGCGTATGAAGTAGCCGAGGTCGCAGGCGATGTCGACGACCCGGGCGTCGGACTCGATGTAGCGCTGCAGGAAACGGCCCAGCTCACGCCAGATCTCCTCTTTGCCCGCCTCGTCCTCGTGGCTGAAGCGATGTTCGTAGACCTCTTTGAGGACGATCGGAAGTGGCTTGTCGGCGGAGCCCTCGCCGCCGGGCCCCGGGGCTTCAGTTAATCGCATGATCGGGATGGCCATCTTAGGTGGATCAACGCCGGCAACCGCTGACATGGTCGCCTCATCGGTACACCAGGTTGGCGCCGAAGCGCGAGAAGCCGAGCCGTTCGTACACCCTCGCCGCATCTTCATTGGCGGCGTCGAGAAAGGCAAAGTCGCCGCCATTCGCGAAGTGCCGCCGCACAAGCTCCGACGTGATCGCTGCCCCGACGCCGCGGCGCCGGCGGTCCTGTCGGGTGACCACTCCGACTATCTCTGCTGCGCCTTTCAGGGAGTGTGAGACGCCGGTGCCAACGGGCTCCCAATCGAGCCAGGCGAGGAGGAAGACGCTGTTGGGACGAGCGATGTCGGCGCGCAACCGTTCCACCGGCGGCGCCGGGCGATCGATCTCACCGCCGTCCGTCCACCGGATGGTCTGAAACGCTTCGAGCTCAGCCGCTGCGGCAGCCGATGACAGCTGCGTCAGGTGCACCTCTGCAGGAGTGGCAAACGGCTTGAACCCCTCGGGCCGGCACGACATCAAGGAGTTTCGCTCGACCAATTTCAAGCCTGCGCCCTCCAGCCACTCGCCGACCTTCGGGAAAAGCGTCTCGTTGTACTCGATCTCGAGCGGAACCTTGTGCCGCTTGAAGGTCGAACGAAGCTTGGTCAGGGCCTTTAGCGTATCGGCCTCAGCGGCAGTTCCGTCGATCAGAGTCACCCAACTGTTGTTTGTGGTCTCGCCGGCTGCGGACAGCACTGCCCTGAACGGTCCCACGGAAAGCATTTCGGCGCCATCTTCGCGATCGGCGAGCGTGTCGCGCTGCCAGGTTTGAAAGCGGTCGGTGTCGCTCATGCGATTTTCCGAGGCCGGCCCTGCCCGCGCCGCATGCGTTTGAGCTGCTTGCAGTCGTCGGGAAGGACGGCCCACACAGGGCCGACCTTAATGCACTTTGTTCGCCTACGCTGAGGTCGAATGTTGCCGACGCCAACTGGGTTGTTCATCCTGAGACGGACGTGAGTACCGGACCTTCGGCCGCAAGCGCCGAGAATGCGTTTGCTGCTGACCTCTTCAGCGGCCTGCCACGACGCTACGACTTGCTGGCGGAGATCCTCTCCTTTGGCCAGAACGGACGGTGGCGCAACGAGCTGGTCACACAGATCGCAGCCTCCGAGCCGAAGGCGATCCTCGACGTGGCCACCGGCACTGCAGGCGTCGCGATCGCGCTGGCCACTCGCACCGGCGCGGACGTGACAGGTGTCGATCTCACCGAATCGATGCTCGCGCGGGGCCGTGAGCGGGTGAGCGCAGCCCGCCTTGAACAACGGGTGAGACTGCAGGCCGCGCGAGCCGAAGAGCTTCCTTTCCCGGATGCCTCATTCGACGCCGTCTCCTTCACCTATCTCTTGCGTTACGTACGAGACCCGGCGGCCACGCTTCGAGAGCTCGCGCGAGTGCTTCGCCCCGGCGGTGTGCTCGCGAGCCTCGACTTCTACGTACCGCCAGCAGGGGCGTGGCGCGCTGCCTGGTGGTTCTACACGCGCACCGTGCTGCCTCCGGCCGGCCTGGTCCTGGGCGGGCCCGAATGGTGGCGGGTTGGTCGATTCCTTGGGCCCAACATCTCCTCCTTCTACAAGGCATGGCCGCTGAAGCGAATCGCCGCGGCCTGGGAGGATGCCGGCGTCTCCGGCGTGCACTTCAAAGTAATGAGCGTTGGCGGCGGAGTGGTGATGTGGGGTCGCAAGGGCACCGAGGAAAGGCCTCGTGCCTGAGACGCTAGCTCCCGCGTTTTACGCCGCGCGTTCCGGCGGCTGGCGTCGAGACGTATGGGCTGTGCTCCATCCGCCCTACACCGCGTGGCACCTTTCCTACGTCGTTATCGGCGCGAGCCTCGCTCCCAGGTTGGATGCGGTGCGCCTCATCGCCACGCTGCTGGCTTTCTTTCTGGCGGTAGGCATCTCGGCGCATGCTCTCGACGAGCTTAAAGGCCGGCCTCTCGGTACCGAGATACGGGGATCAGTGCTGACAGCGGCCGCGGCGCTCGGCCTGGTCGGCGCTGTCGCGCTTGGCGTCGCCGGCGTAACGAAGTTGGGTCCTGGCCTGCTGCCGTTCATCGCCCTGGGCGTGCTGTTCGTCTTCGCCTACAACCTCGAGCTGCTCGGCGGCAAGCTGCACGGCGATTTCTGGTTCGCGCTCTCCTGGGGAGCGTTCCCTGTACTCACCGCCTATTTCGCACAGACCGGTCATCTCTCGATTGGCGCGATCGGCGTCGGCGTCGCGGCGTTCGCTATCTCGTTCGGCCAGCGGAGCCTCAGCACGCCGGCGCGTCTCTTGCGCCGCCGCAGCCGTTCGGTGACGGGAATTGTGACGTTGAACGACGGATCGGCGGTCGAGCTTGACGAGGGGACGTTGTTGCGTCCGCTTGAGCAGGCTCTGCAGGCGTTTTCTTGGGGAGTGGTGGCGCTCGCCATCGGCATGGTGGCATCGAAGATCTTATGACGCGGTATGATGCATTGTGTCAATGAGCCTGTCTGACGCCGCCGCCCTCAAACCGCTCCTGCGTGGCTGGTCGCACGGGCTGGCGGCGCTCGTGTCGGTCGCCGGCCTGGTCGCCCTCATCGTGGTCACGCGAAACGACCCGGCGAAGCTCGTGTCGATGATCGTCTACGGGACCGGGCTGGTCCTGCTGTTCGGGATCAGCGGCACCTATCACATCGTTAACTGGCCGCCAAAGGTCAAGGACTGGTTTCGCCGGGCGGACCACGCGATGATCTTCGTTTTCATTGCGGCGACCTACACACCTCTCGTCTTCAACGTGCTCGACGGGTGGTGGCGCACTCTCGTTTTGGTCGCGATCTGGATCTGCGCTGCTGCGGGAGTGGCCGGCGCGGCGCCCTTCCTGCGCATCCCCCGACGCCTGCTGGCGGCGCTGTACCTGGCGATGGGGTGGCTGGCGGTGATTGCCCTCGTCCCGCTGACTGCCGCGCTCGGCTGGGTGGCGGCCCTCCTGATGGCGCTGGGCGGCCTGCAGTACTCGCTGGGCGCGGCCGCCTACGCCTTCAAGAAGCCGCGACTATGGCCGCGCGTGTTCGGCTATCACGAGCTGTTCCACGTCGCGGTGATCACCGCGAGCGTCACGTTCTACGTGGTCGTCATCCACTTCGCGGTGCCGTTTCACCGCGCGGGCTGACTGGGACGACTTATACCGGCAGCACCGCGTGCTTGCGATCCAGGCGCGGGGACGTTCTGGTCGAGTAGGCACGGAACCTGGCGATCAGGGCCGCGCGCAGGTCATCTGGGTCGACCACGTCGTCGACGATCAGGTTGGCAGCGAGCTTGTAGAGGTCGACGTCCTCGCGGTATTCGTCTTCGAGCTGCTTGCGGCGCGCCGCCCTTTCGCTCTCAGGCAGCTCGGCCAGCTTGTTGAAGAACACGGCGTTGACGGCCGGCTCGGGTCCCATCACCGCGATCTGCGCCGACGGCAGCGCGATGACGCAATCGGTATCGAAGGCGGGTCCCGCCATTGCGTAGAGACCGGCGCCGTACGCCTTGCGAACGATGACCGAGATCTTCGGCACCGTCGCCTCGGACACGGCGCTGATCATCTTCGCGCCGTGGCGGATGATGCCGCGCTTCTCGACATCGGTGCCGATCATGAAGCCGGGGACGTCGGCCAGGAAGAGCAAAGGGATCTCGAACGCATCGCACAGCCAGATGAAGCGCGCGGCCTTGTCCGCGGAGTCGCTGAACAGGACGCCGCCCTTTTGCATCGGCTGGTTCGCCAGGATGCCGACCGCCTGCCCGTCAAGTCGTGCCAATCCCGTCAGCAGCTCCTTGGCGAAGAGCTTCTTCACCTCCACCCAGCTGTCCTCGTCGATCAGCGCATCAATCACCTTGCGCATGTCGTAGCCGCGGTTGGCCTCGGTCGGGATCAGGTCCGCGATGGGTTTTCCAGCGCGTGGCGCCCTGGCGGGGGCGGGTTGCGGCTTCTCGCCCGATCGCTGTGGCATGAACTGGAAGTACGAGCGCGCAAATTCGATCGCCTCTTTGTCGTCTGCGACCAGCGCGTCGCCGCAGCCGCTCTCGGTGCAATGCATGCGTGCGCCGCCGAGCTCCTCGAGGCTCACCTTCTCGCCAACCACGACCTCGACCATTCGCGGCGATCCCAGGTACATCGAGGCGTTGCCCTCGACCATGATCACGATGTCGCAGAAGGCCGGGATGTAAGCGCCGCCCGCGGCCGACGGGCCGAGCAGGATGCAGATCTGCGGGACCTGCCCTGACAGCTGGACCTCGTTGAAGAAGATGCGGCCCGCATGGCGCCGGCCGGGGAACATATCGATCTGGTCGGTGATCCTCGCGCCCGCGGAGTCCACCAGATAAAAGAGGGGGACGCGGATGCGGCCCGCGGTTTCCTGGATCCGGATGATCTTCTCAACCGTGCGAGCGCCCCAGCTGCCGGCTTTCACTGTCGGATCGTTGGCCATCACCGCCACCTGGCGGCCATCGATCATCCCGAGTCCCGTTACGACGCCATCCGCAGGGAGTTCCTCGGCGAGCACGTTGGCGAACAGGCCGTCTTCGATGAAGGAGCCCTTGTCGAGCAGCAGGTCAAGGCGCTCGCGGGCGGTGAGCTTGTTCTGCTCACGAAGCTTTGGCAGGTAGCGGGTGCCACCCTTCAACGCCTTGTCGCGAAGCTCGCGTTGCCGTGACAACTTAGTGTCCTGCTCCGGAGGATCGGCCGAAAGTCGCCGGATCGGCGCCCGAGGTCAAGGCGACGGCGAGCAACGGAGCGCGCATGTCGACAGACCTGTAAGCGAGTAGCGGAGCCGGCAACGCAGAGATCGGGCGCCTAGCCGGATGAACCCGAAGGGTGCCTCGGCCACCGCGCAGCGCTGGCCCTGGCATTTCGGTTGAGCCTCCGGAGCGGGACACTATTGGCCCTTGAAGTCCGGCTCGCGCTTCTCGAAAAACGCTTTGATGCCTTCCTTGGAGTCCTCGGTCAGCGTGATCAAGGTGAACTGGCTGTGGAGATATGCCAGGGCAGCGCTGAACTCCATGTCCTGTTGACGGTAGAAAGAGTCGCGGCCGAGCCGCATCGCCACCGGCGACTTCTTCGCGAGCTTGTCCGCGATGTCTTTAACCGCGCCATCGAGCTGGTCGTGAGGCACCACCCGGTTGATGAGCCCGAACCCCTCCATCTGGGTCGCGGTCCAGCGATCGCCGAGCATCTCCATCTCGAGCAGCACTTTTCGCGGCAGGTTGCGAGCAAGGATGGCCTGGATCATCATCGGCCAGATTCCCACGTTGATCTCCGGAGTGCCGAACGTGGCGGTGTCCGTGGACACGAGCAGGTCGCATGAGCAGGCTAGGCCCAGTCCGCCCGCGAGCGCGTGTCCGTTGATGCGACCGACTATCGGCTTGCCGAGGCTCGACATCAATGCAAACAGCTCGACGAAAAGATCGCGGCTGCGGTGGCGCTCGAGATCGGTCATGCCGCCGTCGAAGCTGGTCAGGTCAGCGCCGGCGCAAAAAGCCCGGTCGCCCGCACCCGTCAGCACAACGACGCGGACCTCCGGTTCGTGCCGGCACCAGCGAAACGCCGTGGCCAGGTCGTGAAGCATCACGGCTGACAGAGGATTGCGCTGCTCGGGCCGATTGAGGGTGATCGTGGCGACGTGGCCTTCGACCGCCAGCAACACCTGCTCCAGAGGCGGAAATTCAGTCAACTGGGTAATCGTAGGGCGCAGCGCAAGCGCACCCCATGCGGGGTAACCAATTGGAAGTCGGCAACCCACAAATTGCCGCCTGCCTGGGGCGCATTTCCTTGGCATTCCTTCACAAAAATCCTTTGCCCACAGCGTGGACAACATCCAGGATGTAGCGAATCTACAACCGCCCCTGTAACCCAAAGTTAGGACAACAATCGCTTAAACGGTATAATCCGCCCGGTCGAGATCCATATGAAGGCGAGGCACCGTGAAACTGGCGAGGCACCGTTCGCGTCGCCCAACGACTCGGGCATCGACCTGGACAAGCCAATTTTCACGCTCAGCGTGGCCTCCGAGATCCTCGAGACGCATCCTCGGACACTGATGATGTACGAGCACCTGGACATGATTCGCCCGAAGCGGACGGTGACCAACCGCCGCCGCTACTCGCGACGTGACGTGATGAAGCTGCAGGCGATCCAGACGCTCACCCGGAAGCACGGCGTCAACCTCGCAGGCGTCCGCTATATCTTGGCGCTGCTAAAGCGTCTTCAAAATGCCGGAGTCGAAGCACCGGAGGGACTTAGGAACCTGGATGTGACCCTACTCGACGTCTAAGTAGCAACCCGCAACCGCGGGCTGATTTCAGCAACGGATGGAGCATATGTCGAAGAAAAGAAGGCGTTTAGAGATCAAGGTCGAACCACTGCCGGCGCCGTTCCAGGACGAGATGGCGTCCTGTCCTGTGTGCGGTCGCGATGCCGCAGCGATCGGGAGACGCCACCTCCAGATCGTCTTTCGCTGTGAAGGCTGCAAGGTGGTCTTCAAGCGAAACCGCAGTTGGCCATATGTGTATTAAATAAGAGGGCACCAGTCGGTTCCCTCTTATCGACGGGCGCTTCGCGCGCGTCTGAACACCTTCCCGGGATGGGATTAATTAAGAACTAGTTTCTCCACGCCGTGATTGGGTGTGAGGGAGGACAAAGTCATGGCCGGGGGGACCCCGGCCAACCCTGCCGCGCTGGTGACCAGGTCTCGTACGCTGAGATCGTGAGGCGTCGTACGGCTTTGCTTGGGGTTGTGGCCGGGTTGGCTACTGTTGCGATCGCCGAGGCTGTGAAGCCTCGGGGTGGGACTTCCCTGCTGCTCGACTGGGACGAGGTGCGCCGGACCGCGCGGGCGCGCCTTGCTGATCCCACTGCCTCGGCGGCAACTCTTGCCGCGGCCGACAAGGGCTACCGCTCGATGGCTGCCAAGCTCGAGAAGCCGCTGCTCGATTTCGTCGGAGGGTTGCCGGCAGGAGCCAGGCTCCCCGAGTTCCAGGCACTCGACCGCGAGGGGTGGCTCGATTTGAACCTGGGCATCATGCG
>DATCPW010000146.1:0-11208 GCA_036569865.1 Candidatus Dormiibacterota bacterium | reverse complement strand
CGCACCTACATCTCGTTTCCGGCCGGCCTTTCGAAGATCGGCTACGTGAAGTTCATCGTCGTCTCACTGCTCGGTGCGATTCCGTGGAACGCCGGACTCGCCTATGCCGGGTACCTCGCCGGCCAGCATTGGGAGCAGGTGGCAACGACGCTCTCACCCTTTGCGATCCCCATCGCCATCGTCGTCGTGATAATCCTGGCAGCGGCGTGGTGGTTCGGCCGCCGCCTGGGTGAAGAAGAAGAGTCCAAACCGAAGAAGGCCGTCCCCGGACGCGTCTAGCGAGCTACTCCGGCGTCACCAGCGCGATCGGCTCGCCAGGCCTGACGGGGTCGCCCTCGTTCAACAGCAGCTCTTCGACGATGCCGCCGATGGGGGAGGGGATCTCGGCGTTGACCTTGTCGGTGAGCGCTTCCATCAAAGTCTCGCCTTGCGCTACGTGCTCGCCCTTCTTCTTGCTCCACGCGCCGACGGTGATCTCTTCGGCGCCCTCGAGCTCGGGCATGAGGACCTCGCGCGCTTCGGCTTTGCCCACGACGATATTTTCGCCCGTCAGGCCAGCGAAACGACGTCGAGCAGATCCTCTTCCCAATAGTCGACGCGACCTTCGGGCATGAAGAGGACACGGCCAGGCTGCAGCGCGTGAACGAACTCGGGGTCATGGCTCACGATCACCATCGTTCCCGGCCAGGCAGCCAGAGCAAGCGCCACGCCCGTCCGCGATGGAGGATCCAGGTTGTTGGTCGGCTCGTCGAGCAGCAGCAGGTTGTGACGGCCCGCAACGAGCTGCGCCAGCGCGAGCTTGGTCTTCTCGCCGCCCGAGAGCGTGCCTGCGTCCTGCCTGGCGATGTCGCCCGTGAGACTGAAGGTGCCCAGAAGCGCGCGGAGCAATCGCTCATCGGCGTCTGACTCGTCGCGCATGTGCGTGAGAACTGGCACTCCGGCGCGAATGCCCTCGTGTTCCTGCGCGTAGTACCCAAGCGAGACGCCGTGGCCCAGCCGGAAGGTCCCCGCGTTCGGCTCCGTCTTGCCGGCGAGGATCCGCAGCAGGCTCGTCTTGCCGGCCCCGTTCAAACCCATTACAAGGAGCCTCTGCCCGCGCTCGACCTCGAAGTTGACGTCGCGGAACACGGTCGGGCCGCCGTAACCCTTGGCCAGCCCCTCGACAGTCATGACCACGCGGCCGCTATGCGGCGGGTCCGGGAATTTCACCTTGACCTTCCGTTCGCGCTTGGGCGCAACGACCTGCTGCGCCTTGAGGCGGTCGACGCGCTTGAAGATCGACTTTGCGGTGCGAGCTCGCTTCTCGGTCTGACGGCGCATGACCTCGGCCAGCAGGCTCAACCGCTTGATCTCGGATTCCTGCCTGACGGCGAGCGATGTGAGGCGCTTCTCCTCCAGCTTCCGCGCCGCCTGGTACTGCGAGTACGTGCCGCGGTACTCCCGCATCTTGCCTGCGTCCAGGTGCAGCACCCGCGTGATCGCCTCGTCGAGAAGGATCAGGTCGTGGCTGACCACGATCACCGAGCCGCGGTTATTGCGCAGGAAGTCCATCAGCCAGGCCTTGGCGTCGCTGTCGAGGTGGTTGGTCGGCTCATCGAGGAGCAACAGGTCCGCTTGGGCGAAGAGGACGCGGGCCAGCTCGACGCGGCGGCGTTCGCCACCGGAGAGCACCCCAAGCGCAAGGTCGACGCGATCTGGATTCAGTCCGAGTCCGGTGACGATACGGCGCGCATCCGACTCGCCCGAGTAGCCGCCGTCGAGCCTGTATTTCTCTTCCGCTTCCGAGAACAGCTCGACGTTGGCGATCGACGGGTCATTCTCCAGGCTCTTGTGAAGCTGTTCAAGCCTTACGGCCGCGCGGTCGAGACCCCTTCCAGAAAGGATGTGTGCGAGCGCGGTCTGGGCCGACTCGGCCCGCGGCCGTGGGTTCTGGGGAACATAGCCCAGGGTGCCGCGGCGCAGCACCAGCCCGGCGGCCGGATCGTCCTCGCCCGCCAGGACCTTGAGCAAGCTCGTCTTGCCGGCGCCGTTGCGGCCGACCAATCCCACCTTGTCGCCAGGGGCGACGGTGAAGTTGGCGTCCGACAGAACGCGGCGCGCGGCGACGTCGATTGCGAGATTACGGACCTGGAGCACGCTCGCAATTGTTACCTGCGGCGCCGGCCGGCGTTTGGTCAGTCATCAAATCGGCAGGAGGCCGTCAAATGAAAAAGCTCTTTGTCGTCATTGCGATTGTTGCGGCGGCGGCCGCCTGCGGAGGCGGCTCTGGTTCCACGGCCAGCAATCTCCCTTCTTCAGGTGACTCAGCCGGCCAGCCCGTCACCGGCGGTCCGGTGCCTCGGTCGGGAGGGACTGGTGGGAGCACTGATCAAGTCAATCCCGTCCCGAATGTCGTGCCCACCATCCAGGGGCCGCAGGTCATCCGTCAGGCGCAGCTGACCCTTAGCGTGGGTTCCGGACTGTTCGACTCCAAGCTGGCCGATCTTCGCACCGTGGTCGAGCAGGAGGGGGGATTCATCGCAGGAACCGACGCGCAGTCGAATCCCACGACCGACGAAAGCATCAGGACCGGTGTCATCACATTCATGGTTCCCGCCGCCAAGTTCGACGAGACGATCGACGTGCTTGCCAGGATGGGCAAGGTCAAGACCGAGCACATCAGCGGCAACGACGTCAGCGCGCAGTATGTCGACCTTCAGGCGCGCCTCGCCAACCAGATGGCCCAGCGCGACGCGATGCTGGTGCTGCTCAAGCGGGCGCAGTCGATCGCGGACATCATCGCCGTGCAGAACCAGATCGGCCAGATCACCGGGCAGATCGAGCAGCTGAAAGGTCAGATCCAGTACATCGAGCACAACACCTCCTACAGCACGGTCACCGTGACCATGCTGGAAGCCGGCGCTCCTGCGCCGGTCGCACGCCAGGACAGCTGGGGCTTCGCAACCGCCCTCAGCGACGGCGCGCACAACTTCGTCACCACCATCAACTACGTGATCACGGGCCTTGGCGCGATTGGTCCCGTCCTGGTCCTGCTCGGGCTCGGCTACCTGCTGTGGCGCCGCTCGGGCCGCCCGGGCTGGCCAGTCGCCAAGCACGCCTGAGTCGACCCCTACTCTGCGGCCCTCCTGGGTGCGAGCGAACCCCTCGCTCGCGAAGTAGCCCAGGAGGGCCACCTTTCGATGGCTACACTGTCGGAATCGAGACTGCGTCAAGTAACCTTCCCGGGTAACGCCCGTGTACAGACTTGAAGAGGGTGTCGAGGGATGAGACGGTGGGTCGCGCTGGTCGCGATCGTAATGACGGCGGCCGCCTGCGGCAGCCCCGACACAGGGTCCACTCCGTCGCCCTCGCCGAGCTCGGCCGCCACCACGCCTGCAACGACGCCTTCCCCGGCAACGCTAGTGTTCAAGCTCAATGGCGTCGGGACGGCGACCGCCAGCGGCACGATCACGGTGACCACCACACCGACCTCGCTCACGGTCGAGCTGAAGATCACCGGGCTCCAGGCTTCCTCGATACACGTCTCGCACATCCACATCGGCAGCTGCGCCGCGCGGGGAGGCATCAAGTACGCCCTCAACCCCGTGATTGCCGACGATCAGGGGGCAGCGGACACCAAGAGCACCGTGAAAGCCAGCTACCCACCCAAGAGCGGCTCCTGGTACGTGGTGGTGCACGTCGGACCGGACATGTCGGGCACGAACTCCAGGTACCTCCTCTGCGGGAACCTGTTCAAGTAGGAACTCCATGACCACGGGCCCGGGCCGGTCGCAAGGCGAGGCGGAAGGGGAGGAAGGCGGGGGGGAGATTCTCGAGCTACCCGCCGCTTCCAGCAGCACAGCCATCGCCCTGAATGAGCTGGAGCTCGTATACGCATTCATTTACGCGCGGGTGGGCAACCGACCCGACGCCGAAGACCTCACCCAGCAGGTGGCGATGAAAGCGATCCCGCGATTGCGGCAGGGAGCGCCGGCCAGTGCGATCAGGGGTTATCTCTTCGCCACAGCGCGCTCGGTCCTCGGCGGGTTCTGGAGCACGCGGCTCGGGTTGTCTGAGTCGGAGCTGCACGAAGACCTCGCGATGGCCATCCCGGCCGGACCCCCTTCCGAGGAGCCGGCCGAGAGGGCGCGACGGGTCCTCGAAGGTCTTTCCGACAACTACCGGCGCGTGCTGGAGCTCCGTTTCCTCCACGGGTATTCCCTCAAAGAGGTGGCTGCGGAGATGCGTTCTACGGTCGGCGCGGTGAAGGTGATGCAGCTGCGCGCGTTGCGTGCTGCCGCGAAGGTGCGCCTCGATGGGTGAACAGCCCGAGAACCGAGTCGAGCGGATCGTCAGCGACCTGCTTCGTGGCCGGCGGCTGAGGCTGCGTGGAGGAGATGCAGACGAGAAGGAAGCGATCACGGCTGCAGCTCGACTCGTCGCCGCGGGCCAGGGCGTGCAGCGCATGCATCCTGCGTTTCGCAAGCGGATGGCCCAGTCCCTCGAGACCGCTCCAAGCGGCGCCTGGCTCACGCGCCGCGCTGCGCTGGTCGCAGGCCTGGGTGTGGCGACAGGAGCTGTCGCCGGCGGCCTGATGGGGAGGGCCATAGAGTCCAACCCGTCGAGCTATGTTCGCACCGCTCGTCTGATCGCCCCGAATAACGGCCAGTGGATGGATGTCGGAGCGCTCGCTGACTTTGTTGACGGCCAGGGCAAGCGGGTGACGGCCGGCGCCATCGGCGCTTTTCTCTTCCGCCGTGGCGACACAGTGAAGGCCGTGTCGTCGATCTGCTCCGATCTTCCTTGCGAGCTGTCGTGGAATGGCGGCAACGGCGTGCTGGATTGTCCGTGCCATCCAGCCTCGTTCACACCGGATGGGGCGCCCACGAACAAGGCGTATCCACTGCCGCCGCTCGACCTGGTCAGCGTCAGAGTTACCGACGCCGGGAGGGTGGAGGTACTCGGGACGTGACGGTTCGGGAGCACAGGCTGCGCCAGCTGGCGCTGGATCGATGCTTACAGCTGCTCGAAGAGGCCCAGGTGACGGGGCGTTCTCGGGTCGATGGGCCATTGGGCACCTCGCTGCGAAACCATCTCGAGCGGGCGGGCGTGATGGCCGACCACCGCCTGGAGGGCCGGCGCATCGATCGCGTGCTGGATGACATCTTCGCTCTGCAGGCGCAGCTGCTCGGACAGGGCCCGGAGGATCGCCGCCAGCGCACCGGAGCGTAGCCGGCTGCCGCCGCGGACCGGTTCGACTTTCGTACGCCGTTATGATTGGCAGCCGTTGTGACAACTTCGTTTAGCAGCTCGCGATCGTTTCTGATGACCTCCGAATCGGTCACGGAAGGTCACCCCGACAAGGTTTGCGATCAGGTCTCCGACGCCGTCCTTGACGGCATGCTGACGCAGGACGCGGACGCGCGCGTCGCCTGCGAGACAGCGATTACCAAGGGCCTGTGTGTGGTGATTGGAGAGGTGACCACCCATGCCGAGCTCGACATCCAGAGGACGATCAGAGACACGATCCGTGGCATCGGCTACAACTCTGAGGAGATCGGTTTCGACGCGGACCACGCGCTGATCCAGGTTTATCTCAAGGAGCAGTCGCCTGACATCGCAGCCAGCGTGAATCACTCGCTGGAGGAGCGCGAAGGCACTCTCGACGACGACGCGTTCGAGCTGCAGGGCGCAGGCGACCAGGGCATGATGATCGGGTTCGCCTGTCGCGAGACGCCTGAGCTGATGCCGCTGACCATCTCGCTGGCCCACCGGCTGGCGAGGCGGCTGTCCCAGACTCGAAAGGACGGCACGCTTCCATTTCTGAGGCCGGACGGCAAGACGCAGGTCACCATCGAATACGATCGCGGCGTACCGAAGCGAATCGAAGCGATCGTCGTCTCAACGCATCACGCGCCGGGAGTCAGCCAGAAGGAGATCGCGGACGGCGTTCATTCGCTGGTCATCGACCCTGTGCTCAAGGGCCTCGTGGTCGACAAGAACACGAAGATCATGGTCAACCCGAGCGGCCAGTTCATCCTCGGTGGACCCGCTGCGGACGCCGGCTTGACGGGCCGCAAGATCATCGTCGACACCTACGGCGGCGTGGCGCGGCATGGTGGCGGCGCATTCAGCGGCAAGGACCCGAGCAAGGTCGATCGCTCCGCGGCGTATGCGGCGCGGCACGTGGCCAAGAACATCGTCGCGGCAGGATTCGCGGATCGATGCGAGGTCCAGGTCTCATATGCGATTGGGCGGGCGCATCCCACCTCGATCGCGGTGGAGGCGTTTGGCACGTCGAACGTCTCTGAGGACGAGTTGCTCGAGCTGGTGCGCAGGCACTTCGACCTGCGGCCGGGGGCGATCATCGCGAACATGAAGCTCAAGCGCCCGATCTACCAGCCCACGGCGGCGTACGGCCATTTCGGGCGTGACGACCTCGGCGTGGCCTGGGAGCTGACCGACAAGGCTGAGGCGATGCGCGCCGACGCTCCGGTGCGCACGCGCGCCCACAACTGATCGACCTGCTCCGCGTGTCAAGGGCCAGGTCGGTGAGCCGTGCTGATCGCTCCTGTGGCTGAGGCCTTCGCGCTTAGAGTTCACGACACGTTGTCGAGGCGCAAGGTCCGCTTGCGTCCCTCGACCAAAAAGGGAAAGCCGCAGCTCACGCTCTACGTGTGCGGAGTCACTCCTTATGACTCGGGCCACATGGGCCATGCCTTCACGTTCTGCATGTTTGACATCCTGGTTCGCTTTGCGGAGGCGAATGGGGTGCGGGTGCGTTACGTGCAGAACGTCACCGATGTGGACGACCCGCTGTTCGAACGAGCCCGGCGCGACGGGGTCGATTGGAAGTTGCTGGCCGACCGCGAGACGAAAGTCCACATACGTGACATGACGGCGCTCGGGTGGCGGCCACCCGACTTCATGCCAAAGGTTTCGGAAGAGATCGAACGCATCCTCGCCGCCGCGTCAAAGCTGTACCGCACCAGGCACGCCTACAAGACGGATGCCCTGTATTTCGATGTCAGCACTTACAGGCGCTTCGGTGGGCTGTCGCACCGCAGCCGGCAGTCGATGCTGCGGAAGCTGCGCGATGAGGGCTTGCTTGGCACCGTCGGACCTGATGCCAAGCGCGATGTTCTCGACTTTCCGCTGTGGCGTGGCTCGAGGCCGGATGAGCCGGCCTGGCCATCGGCGTTCGGACCGGGGCGGCCGGGTTGGCATATCGAGTGCTCGGCGATGGCCATGCACTACATAGGTGAGCAGATCGACATCCATGGGGGCGGTCGCGATCTGGCGTTCAGCCATCACGAGGCGGAGCGTGCACAGTCCGAATCATTAACAGGCAAGCTTCCCTTCGCTCGGGCCTGGATGCACACTGGCATGGTCCGGTACGAGGGCCGGAAGATGAGCAAGTCGCTGGGCAACCTGGTGCATGTGAGCCAGGCGCTGCAGCGAGCGCCCGCGGCCGCTGTGCGCCTCTATCTGGCCTCGCATCGCTACGGGCGCGATTGGGATTTCAGCTGGTCGGGGCTGTCGAGCACCGCCCGGCTGGTGGAACGTGCGCGCGCGCTGTTGGCGGAGGAAGCTCGGGGGGCGGGCGAGCGTCCATACGCGGTGGTGGTGGGGGCGGGCCCAGCGCGAGCCGCGAAGGCGCTCGTGAAGGAGTTCAATGCGGCTCTCGACGACGATCTCGACACGCCCCGCGCGATCAGGGCTCTCAGGCGAGCGGTTCGTGAGCGCGACGCGGCGGCAGCGCGGTGGATGCTCGGGATCCTGGTGGGCAGCGCCTCTCTGACCTAGGCGGGCGCCTCGTCAGGCGACCTCGAGCGGTGCGCCGCAGTTGGGGCACTCCATCCCAGCGTCCACCTGGACCATCGTCTCGCACACCGGGCACAGGATGTCCGCGCCGGCAGGCCGCTCATCTTCCGCGGCCTCGGCATCCATCGCGGCCGGCACCTCGCTCAGGTCCAGAGCCGGCGAGCCGCAGTTGAGGCAGATATAGCCGGGCTGTGCGATCCGATGGTCCTGGTAATCGCCGCCGGAGTCGATGTCCACCTCGGCGAACAGAGCGCGAAACAACCGGCCGCCACAGCGGTGTGAGCAAGCGAGCAGCATCACTGCAGCTTACGGAACGTCGCCCTCAGGCGATCTGGCGCCTCAGGGTTCCGATTCCCGCGATGATCACGAGCACGCAGAAACCGGCGACAATGCCGGCATCCAGCTGCAGAGCCGGCCACGTCAGGTCCGCGCCCTTGAGCATGATGTCGCGGAGTCCGTTGACCGCGTACGTCAGAGGTAGCACGTCCGAGATGTACTGCAGCGGCTGCGGCTCTGTCGAGACGGGGAAGAGGATGCCGGAGAGCAGCACCTGCGGAACTATGACCAGCGGTATGAACTGCACAGCCTGGAACTCGGTGCGCGCGAACATGCTCAGGAAGATGCCCAGGTTGACGGCGCTGATCGCCATCAGCACCTCGAACCCGAAGATCAACAGCACGTTGCCCTGGTTGTGAACCTTCAGGACGTAAAGCGAGAAGAGCAGCACCTCGACTGCCTGGATGAGCGCGAGGATGGTGAAGCCAAGCATGTAGCCGACGACGATCTCGCCCCTTCGCAGCGGGCTGGCCATCAACCGCTCGAGCGTCCCCTGCGAACGTTCGCGCAGGAACGAGACGATGGTGACCACGAACACCAGGAAGAAGAGGATCACACCGATGAAGGCGGCTCCGAAATAGTCGAGCCGGTCGAGATTGGCTCCGCCGTACAGGTACGTGATGCGCGGTTGGAAGCGAACCGAGGATGCGGCCAGTGACGCGAGGGCGTCCTGGAGCGCTTGCAGCACCGGTGCCTGCGTGCCTGGTTGCGAGCCCTCGAGATGGATCTCTGGCGCAATGGTGCCCTGCTGCGCGAGCTGACTGAAGTCAGGTGGAAAGACGATGTAGGCGATGACCGATCCGTCCTTGAGCTTGGCGTCCCCATCGGCCGCGTTGATGGTGATCGCGTGGATCTTGCTCGACTTCTCCAAAGCGTTCGCGACCGTCGCTCCGGCGGGCCCCTGGTCCAGGTTGGCAATGCCAACATCAGGCGCTGAGGTCCCACCGCGGATCAAGTATCCGAGCAGCCCGAGAATCACCAAAGGGGCGACAAACAACAGCGCCAGCGTTCGGCGGTCGTGGCGAAACTGCTGAAGCAGGCGACGGGTAATGGCGGCGATGCGGTGGCCGCTCATTCGGAGGTCCTCCCTGAGAGCTTGAGGAAGGCTTCCTCGAGGTTGTTGGTGCCCGCGGCAGCGCGCACCTCGTTCGGCGTTCCTTCGCCGAGCAGCTTCCCAAATCGAATCAGGCCAAGCCGCTGGCAGCGCTCGGCTTCGTCCATGACGTGACTGGAGATAAGGATGGTCGTGCCGGCGGCGGCCAGCTGACGGAAGTGATCCCAGAACTGGACGCGCAGCTGTGGGTCCACTCCAACTGTGGGTTCGTCGAGAAGCAGAAGGCGCGGACGGTGCACAAGCGCGCAGGCCAGCGAGCATCGCTGCCGCATTCCGCCGCTGAGCGTCGCGACGACCGACTTGCGTCGCTGCTCGAGCTCAACCACTTTTAGCACCTCGTCCACATTGGTGTCGGCTCCGCTGATCGCGGCAAAGAAGCGGAGGTTTTCCTCCACCGAAATGTCTGGGTAGAGTGCGGCAGCCTGCGTCATGTAACCAACGCTGCCGAGTATGTCGAGGTCGGGCATCCGGCTTCCAAGGACGGTCACCGTGCCGGAGTCAGGAGCGACGAGCCCGACAATGGCGCGAATGAGTGTGGTCTTGCCCGAGCCGTTGGGACCGAGCAGCCCATAGATCTCACCCGCTTTGACGCGCAGAGTGATGCCGTCGAGCGCCCGCATGGTCCCGAACGATTTGACGACGTTGTCGACATCAACCGCGAACGCCTCGCTCATCGCGCATCCTCCTCATCCGGCCGCATCGACCGCAGCCAGCCCTCGGCCAGCTCGGTCACAGCCTGCTCACCGTCGATGTCGACACCGAGAACTCTCTCAACCAGGGGCCTGGTCAGCACGTGGAAGAAGATTGGGCCGACGAACGACTGCAGCGCCAGCAGGGGAGACATTGGTCGCAGCCGGCCTGAGGTCATCTGCGTCATCACGTACGCGCCAACAGATCCGATGATCGTCTGCATCGCCACCCGCGCCGACTCCTCGGCGTCGGGAGCGAGCGAGCTCACCTCGAAGAACACAGCGCGCAGCAGACCGATGCGCGGCTCGCCCGATCCATACACGGTGCGGTAGACGGTCCGCGCAATCTCCGGCATCAAGACCTCTGGCGGCTCGTCTTTCATCTCTAGCGCAAGACGGCTGACGGGTTCCAGCGGCGAGTAGGTTCGGATGAGGCTCGTGAAGAGCGCCGGTTTGCCTGGGAACAGCCTGTACAGGGTCGCTCGCGATACGCCCGCGCGCGTCGCCAGGTCATCCATGGAGAGGGCGGCGAGCCCGTGCTCGCCGACCAGCGCGACGGCTGCCTCGAGGATGCGCTCGCCAGCGCCTGGCTCGGGCTGGACTTCGAGGGCTTCGAGCAAGGCGCCGCGGGACTCGAAAGCGCGGTAGAAGCTCGCCCGAGACACCCCTGCCGCTTCGGCGAACTGCGCCACGGTTGGTTTTTCTCCCGTGGCAAGCACGCCGGCCGCCTTCCTGAGGATGCGGTCCCGGGTCCGCGTCGCCACCGGTACGATACTAGACAAGACGTCGCGTCTCGTCAAGTAGCGATTCTTAACCAGCCGGCTTTGCAGGTCCGCCCGCCGCGACTACTTTTTCGCGATGGTGAGGATGCTGGCGATGGCCGCCGCCTTTGCGCTCGTGGCGTGCCATCCAGCCGGCACGACTCCTGCCACACAGGCCTCGAGCCTCAGCCGGATCGACGCCGAGCAGGTGATGCTGCGAGCCGATGACCTCATGCGGCTGGCCTTTGAGTTTCCCGACACCACGCACTTGTCAGAGGCATTTGGGCGCTCTGCGCTGCAGCGGCTTCAGGCCCAATCCCACAGCCTCGGAATGCGAGGCATGCGCGAGGAAGAACGCAGCCCGTCGCGCGACCTTGTCTTCTGGGATCCGGTTGCGCAGGAAGCCGTGCTGGAGGTCGTCGCCGAACGCCGCCTGGTGACCAGGGACCAGCCGAACCCGCCCTGGTCGGCAACGGTTCGTCAGTGGTGGGCGCGCCTGCAGAAC
>DATCPW010000145.1:0-9700 GCA_036569865.1 Candidatus Dormiibacterota bacterium | reverse complement strand
CTTCAACGGCCTCATCATCCAGTAGGGCCGGCGCGTACCGTTGGGGGAGACCTGCGCCGCAGGCCGCGTCATCGCCAGCCATTTCCGGTACACCGCGCGCGATTTCGCGAGGTCGACCGAGATGTCGCCGTAGCTGTCGGTCGGCTCAGCGCGCCGGACCCTCACCGCCTGGTGCCAGCAGTGCATGCCGGAGATCGGGTCGGGGTGGACTGCGAAGGTGAGGTTCTGATGGACTCCGACATCGGTCCACCAGATGCGGGCAGTGTCGGCGTCGGAGGACGTATAGGGCTGCGCACCGCGCTTGCGAGCCATCGACCAGCGCTCGTCCTGGTTGTCGATGCCAACCGTCGCCATGAGCTGCCGCTGGCCCTGGTCGGCCAGCTTCCAGCGGCCCATGTGGTGGCTGCAGGCGACCACGCCCGGGCGGATGCCCTCGGTGACCCAGGCTTTGACCACGAAGTGGCCGATGTCGGTCTCCACCCGCACGAGATCACCGGTGCGGATCCCACCCAGCCGCGCCGCGTCGCGCGTATGGATCCAGAGCGGGTTGGTGTGGGCGATCTCGTCGAGCCATTTCGAATTGGCGCTGCGCGTGTGCACCTGGATGGGCACACGGAAAGTGGCGATGAGGACCATCTGGTCCTTGTCCAGCTGCTCAGGATGGACGTGGCTCTTGATATAGCCGGGGATGGCGTGCTCCGGCCAGCCCCAATCGGCAAGGGTGGAGGAATAGAACTCGAGCCTGCCGCTGGGGGTGGGGAAACCGCGCAAGATTCTGCCGTCGACCTCGACGCCGACCGCGCGGCGGCCGTCCGCGTCCGGCTCTGGTGTCGGCAGAGGAACGATGTTCGGCCCAGCGGGCCTGGGCGCGCGGGTGTAGGCGCGCCCCGTAGGATCGATGTTCACGTCATCGAGCTCGTCAGCCGGGACCGTCTCTTGATGTAGCGGGCCCACCTTGCGACGCACTTCGAACGCGCCGTAGCGGCGCATGTATTGCAGCGGGGTCAGGCCCTCACTTGCCGCCTTCTCGGGAAGGCCGGGCACCGAGTTCTCAAAGATGTAACCGTAGTACTCGTCGACGCTCAGCTTGGTGCCAGGTTCCTGCTTCGACTCAAAGTACTTGCGAATCCCGAGCGAGCCGTCGGGATCGATGCGCCAAGAGAGCTCGATCCAGAACTCGTTCTCTTCCCAGACCTCGCCGGGATTGACCTCGCGAGTGTCGCCGATCGTTTCGCCGAGCCGCTCGCGGGCGGCACGCAGCACTGGCTGCCGGAAGCCCAGCCACTGGGCGTCGTGGGTCTCGTATGAGTGGAGATCGTGGCGCTCGGAGCCGTGGCCCATCGGCAGCACGTAGTCCGCGAAGTACGCGCTCTCATTCCAGGTCGGGGTGAGCGCGGCGTGGAGCCCGATCTTGGACTCGTCACTCAGGGTCTCGATCCATGCGAAACCGTTGGGATTGGTCCAGACCGGGTTGTAGACGCGAGTGAAATAGACCTCGAGCCGGTTCCGACCCTCTTCCAGGAAGTGCGGCAGAAGGAAGGACATCTCCATCAAGGCCAACGGGTACTCGCGCGGCCATGTGAGCTCGTTCCACTCCTGGGGGTGCGGTGGCACGTACATGGGCCTGGGCACGAACTTGTTCCAGGCGTTGGGGTAGGTGCCACCCTCGGTGGCCACCGCCCCCATGAGAGCATTCAACAAGAAGAGGCATCGTGAGACCTGCCAGCCACCCAGGTTGCCCGCCGCGGCCGCGCGCCAGGTATGCGTCGAGAGCCGTGTGCCCGCGCCAGCCACCAGCTCGGCGACCTCTTGCAAAGTGGCGGCCGAGATGCCGCTCTCGCTGGCGGCGTACTCGAAAGTGAAATCCCTGTAGACCTCGCCGAGCACCTCTTCGAATCGCTCGAAGGTCTGAGGCTCGCCACGATGCTCGCGGGCCAGGTACTCCAGCCAGTTCCACCACCGGCGCACGAACTCGCGGTTGTAGAGACGGTTCTGAATGATGTGCCGAGCGATGGCCAGGCAGACCGCCGCCTCCGAACCCGGGTAGGTGGGCAGCCAGTGGTCGGCGTGAGTGGCGGTGTTGGAGAGGCGCGTGTCCATAACGATCAGCTTGGCGCCGCGCTCCTTGGCTTCCATAATGCGCTGGGCATGCGGGTTGAAGTAGTGGCCGGCCTCGAGATGGGAGCTGATCAATAAGATGACGCGCGCGTTGGCGTGATCGGGGCTGGGGCGGTCGAGCCCCATCCAGAAGTGGTAGCCGGCCCGGCCCCCCGAGGAGCAGATGTTGGTGTGGGAGTTGTGGCCATCAACGCCCCAGGCGGCCAGCACACGCTCCGTGAAGCCATCCTCACCGGGCCGGCCGACGTGGTACATGATCTCGTTCCGACGGCCGTCGGTGATCGCTTTGCGAATCCTGCCCGCGATGTCGTCGAGCGCCTCGTCCCAGGAGACCTGCACCCAGCGGCCTTCGCCCCTCTTCCCCGCCCGCTTCAGTGGATGAAGGATGCGATCGGGATCGGTGACCTGGTTCAGTGTGGCCGGGCCCTTGGCGCAGTTACGCCCGCGTGACCCAGGGTGCTCGGGGTTGCCCTCGAACTTGCGGACCTGAAGCGTGTCCCGATCGACGTACGCGAGGAGACCGCAGGCGGACTCACAGTTGAAGCAGGTGGTGGGGACGAGCATGTAGCGCCGCTCGACCTTGTCCGGCCAGGCTTTCGAATCGAACTCCACCCAGTCGTCCCAGCGCTCGTTGGGCGGAAAGGCTGCGAGGTGAACGCGACTGGGTCCCGGATAAAAGGTCTCGCCCCGGGCTTCGGTCTCGGCTCGGGCAGCTCTCACTCGCTCGTTGAGCCGCTCGAGACGATCGTTGGAGCTCACGCCAGCGGAACCACCTGGCCGGCCTGGACGTACGCGTGCTCATGGAGCAAGAGCCCGACGAGGGCCGCAATTGCAACCAGTGGACCGAGCGCCGGTGCGAAAACTGCGACCGCCACGAGCACGATCCCGCCCCAGAAGTAGCGGGCGAAGCGGCCGCGAATCATCTCCCGCGCCGCCAGGTGCGCGTGGGCGGTGGGATGCGTCAGGGTCGCCTCGCCGAGCACAAACAGCAGGTGAACCAGGCTCGCCGCGGCCAGCACCCAGAGCAACGGCACGACAGCCGCCGCCTGCAGCCAGACCGCGAAAGGCAGCATGGCGGCGGAGCCGGCCATGGTCGCCTGGACGGTGAGGTGCGGCGGAAGAAGCGGGCTCTGCCAGAGGTCACGAGCCTTGGCCTGCGCGAACAGGTAGCCGGTGTAGACGGCTGCCATCACGGAGAGTGGCAGTCCCAGCACCGCCAGCCACACGCGGGCGGTGGAGGCGCCGGCCAGGCTGGCGAGGAAATGGAGCGCGAGGACTGCTCCGTAAGCCGTGATCACCACAGCTCCACGCACCAGCCAGCTGCGCCACTGCGGGCGCACGAAAATGAGGTAGAAGCGGAAGGGGTGCTCGAGATCCCAGATCAGGATCAGCCCCGTGAGGCCGAGGAAAGCGGCGGCTAAGACCGGCGCCACCCAGGCCCAGAGCACGCTGGTTGAAGGCATGACTCCGCTCAGCACCAGTAGCAGCGGGACGAAGTAGGCGCCGGCGGCAATGCTCTTGGTCCATGTGTAGAGGCCAACTCGCCAATCCCACGGAGCCTTGTGTGAGACGTCGTAAGAGAGCAGCGCTGCGGCCGAGCTGTTGGCGCCACCCCACGCGACCGACGCTCCAGACCCGACTTGCTGCTCGCCATGAGGCTGCTCGCTCCACATGTAGAGCCCGCCCTCCGGCCGCCGGGCAGCGATCGGATCGAGCGTCGCCTGGTGCGCGCCCTTGTAAAAGAGCTTGGGGCGAGTCCCTTTCTCAGGGCGGCGGACCTGGACCGGATCGCGGTTCACGATCTGGGCCACCTTCGACGTCGGATCGTTCAAGTCGCCGACGATGATGGCCTCGACAGGACACACGACCACGCATGCCGGCTCCAGACCCATGTCTAACCGATGCGCGCAGAAGTTGCACTTCTCGGCCGAGTGGTCCTCAGGGTTGATGAAGATGGCATCGTATGGACACGCGGCCATGCAAGCCTTGCAGCCGATGCACACCGACTTGTCGAAGTCGACGATCCCATCGGGGCGGCGGAACATAGCCGAGGTCGGGCAGGCGGCAACGCACGGAGCGTCGTCGCACTGGTTGCAGCGCGTGACCTGGAAGGCGCGGCGCGCCTGCGGAAACATGCCGATGTCCACGGCTTTGACATACGTGCGGGTGACGGAAAGCGGGACCTCGTTCTCCGACTTGCAGGCGACGGTACAGGCGTGGCAGCCGATGCACTTGTTCTGATCGATGACCTTCGCCCATTTGGGCGGTTGAGCCAGCAGCGGCAAAGGCGTCGCCGAGCGGGACGTCGTGCTCCCGACGTCCTCCGCGCTCACGAGGCAGCCAGGGCCCTACCCCTCTCGCGCAGGCTGGCACAAACCAGGTCGCAAAGCTCGCCGAGAGACTCGTCGACGACGCGGTAGTAGATCGTCGTCCCCTCGCGCCGGCGACCAACGAGTCCGGCTGCAGCAAGCCGGCTCAGGTGCTGGGAGAGGTTGGTTCTGGTCAGTCCGCTGCGATCGGCCAGCTCGCCGACCGGCACCTCTCCGGCCGCGTGCAGTGTGCTGAGAATCCGAAGGCGCGAGGGATCACCCAATAGTGCGAACCGGCGTGCAGCTTCCTCGAGGAGGGTCTCCGGAATCAAGGCTCCCTACCAATACCACCAAACGTCTATATGATCAAGCGCTGACAGACTGACAAATGCCAATCAGCAACCTCTTGTGAGGTTGCGGAGCCGCAAATCCGCGCCCTGGGCCGGGTCGACTTTCGCCACCCGTGCAGCTGGTCGGAGAGAGGCGCCTCAGGTAGTGCCTGGGGAGTGGTCGCTTATACGAACCGCGATTAGCCTCAGCGCTCTCTGTACGTTGAGACTCCCCCCGCCGATGGTGCGACCACTTGCTGGCCGGGTGAGCTCGCCTTCGGTTCTCGATGGCCCGCATCACGTCTCGAGCGAACTGCTTGACCGTTTACAGACTTTTCCCGACCCACAGCGCCTTGGCGCCTGCGCGCGAGATCAGTGGCCGCAGGCTTTGGCGTTGCCGGCTTGGTCGCCGGTGTCGAAGGAGTGGCCGCATGAGCACGACTGGACTGCGTTGGGGTTGTGCACGGTGAACCCGCCGCCCATCAGGCTGTCGATGTAGTCGATCTCCGAGCCCCGCACGTGTGGGAGCGTGGAATCGTCCACCACGACTCGCACCCCATCCAGCTCCACCACCTCGTCCCCCGGCCTCAGGATGTCGTCGAGGGCCATGCCGTACTGGAAGCCCGAGCAGCCACCGCTGGTGACGAAAAGACGCAGCGCCAGACTGGGGTTCTCCTCCCTGCCCATCAGGCCCTTGAGCTGGGCCCGGGCTGTGTCGGTGAGCGTGATAGTGCCTTGCTCGATCATGTCGAAGTCGAAACCTTCACCAGTTGCGTCTGCTTCCATCCTAGCATCGGACCGCCGGGTCTCAACCGACTTTGAACCCAAAGGGCAGCGTGCGCTCCGTGCTGGCTTCGGCCCCTCCGGGAGCGCCGCCAGTCGGGCTCGCCGTAGAGGCTGGCGATCTCTCGGATTCTTTTGTGAAGGGCACTAGCCTACCGACCCCTCCATCTCGAGCTGGATGAGGCGGTTCAGCTCCACCGCGTACTCCAGCGGGAGTTCCTTGGTGAAGGGCTCGATGAAGCCGTTGACGATCATCGTCTCGGCCTCGCTGCGTGTGATCCCGCGGCTCATCAAGTAGAAGAGCTGCTCGTCGGAAACCTTGCTCACTGTCGCCTCGTGGCCGAGGGTCACGTTCTCCGCGTCCACGTCGTTGTACGGGTACGTGTCGGACCGCGACTCGTCATCGAGCAGCAGCGCGTCGCACTTGACGAACGACTTGCTGTTGTTCGCGCCGGGGTACATCTTGATGTGGCCGCGATACGAGGTGCGCCCGCCGCCCTTTGAGATCGACTTCGAAGTGATGGTCGATGTCGTGTTTGGCGCGACGTGGATCATCTTGCCGCCGGCGTCCTGGTGCTGGCCCTTGCCGGCGAATGCCACCGAGAGCACGTCACCCTTGGCGCCGGGCTCCATCAGGTAGACGCTTGGGTACTTCATCGTGATCTGCGAGCCCAGGTTGCCGTCGACCCACTCCATCGTCGCGTCGGCGTATGCCAGCGCGCGCTTGGTCACGAGGTTGAAGACGTTGGTTGACCAGTTCTGGATGGTCGTATAACGGCAGCGGGCGTTCTTCTTGACGATGATCTCGACCACCGCCGAGTGCAGTGAGTCGGTCGTGTAGATGGGCGCCGTGCAGCCTTCGATGTAGTGGACGAAAGAACCCTCGTCGCAGATGATCAGGGTCCGCTCGAACTGGCCCATGTTCTCGGCGTTAATGCGGAAGTACGCCTGCAGCGGGATGTCGACGCGCACCCCCTTCGGAACGTAGATGAACGAGCCTCCCGACCAGACCGCGCTGTTCAGCGCCGCGAACTTGTTGTCGGCCGGCGGGATGATCGTGCCGAAGTACTCTCTGAAGAGCTCGGGGTGGTCGCGCAGCGCCGAATCGGTGTCGGTGAAGATGACGCCCTTCTTAGCGAGCTCTTCGTGCAGTGAGTGGTAGACCACCTCCGACTCGTACTGCGCTGACACGCCCGCCAGGAACTTGCGCTCGGCTTCTGGCACGCCCAGCCGGTCGTACGTCTTTTTGATGTCGGGCGGCAGATCCTCCCACGAGGTCGACTGCCTGTCCGACGCCTTGAGGTAGTAGAAGATGTTCTCGAAGTCGATCACCGAGAGGTCGGCGCCCCAGTTGGGCATCGGCTTCTTGCGGAAGATCTCGAGCGAGCGAAGCCGGAACTTCAACATCCACTCCGGCTCCTTCTTCATCCATGAGATCTCTTTGACGATCTCGGGGTTGAGGCCGCGCTTGGCCTTGAAGATGTAGTCCTCAGGGACGAAGAAGCCGTACTTCTCCTTGTAATCGGTGCCGACGTCGACCTTGGGTACGGTGGTCGCCAGTGGCCGCTGGCGGGCCTCGCCACGCTGGGCCGGGGCTGCGTCGGCGGCGGTGATGGTGCCTTGATGGATCATGTCGAAGTCGAATACTCCATGGGTTGTATCTGCCTCCATCCTACGCTTTGACCGGCGGGTCTATAGCACCTTGAACCCGAACCGCAGCCAAGAAAGGACGGCTGGCGCTTGCGCTATGCAGCCGAAGTAGAGGACGCGGAGGCCACACGCGACGCCTATCGAGCATCCAGGGTTGCTTTAGACACAAAGCACGAGCAGGGGATGCAGGCCACGCTCAACGGCCGGTACAAAGCTGAGCTTTTGCAGAGTGCCAGACCATCCAGTCCTAAGATCAGCCCGTGCCTCTGGTCATCCCCGGGATCCAACAGGCCGCCGCGGCAAAGTGGTGTCGCCCATCCGGGAGCCTCAAGAACGCCATCTCGGGGGAGCTCAGTCTGCGCTTGAATCGCCTGTGAGGATATGACTCCGCGGCTTTGGTTCAAGCGGCCTCAGGGGCCTGACGGTTGCGATGGTAAAGCTTCAGACTTGGCGACTAGCCGCGAACGCGACGGTCAAGGCCGGTGTGTGGAGCATCGAATGACGGCCGATTCGCCAATTCCGCCGGCGGGGCGGGCTGCGCACATCTACGCGAGGCCTGATCCACCGCGTCGATGACAGGCACACGGATGGTGGAAGAGGTGAGGCTGGTGGACCTGGACGTCTGCTCATCGAGCATGAGCCAGACCCTCTACCACGCCGTGGCCGACTCGCTGCGGCCGGGCGATCCCAACACTGTCATCCTCTGCCGCCCGCGTCGGCCCTACGTCTGCCTGGGCCGCCACCAGGAGCTGGGCCGCGAGGTGGATGAGGAGGCTTGCCGCCGACAGGGTCTCCCGATCATGCGCCGCGAGGTGGGCGGCGGAGCCGTCTATCTGGATCGGGGTCAGGTCTTCTTCCAGCTCATCTGGCAGCCGGACCGGGTCCCAGCCTACATCCAGGATGCATTCGAGTACTTCGCGCGCGGTCCGGTCGAGTGCTACCGGCGGCTCGGCGTGACCGGTGCCCACTTCGCGCCCATAAACGACCTCCAGGTGGACGGGCGCAAGATCGGCGGTTTGGGGGCGGCGAGCATCGGGCGCGCCTTCGTCTTCGTCGGCTCGATCATCATGTCCTTCAACGCCCGCTCCGCGGCGAGCGTGCTCCGCATCCCTGACGAGAAGATGCGCGGCAAGGTCGCGCAGACCATAGACGCTTATGTCACGAGCCTGCGAAAAGAGCTCGGACGTGCGGTGCCACCAAAACTAGTCCGGGGCGAGCTGATCGCATCCTTTGAGGAGGCGCTGGGCGCGCGGCTCGTGCCCGGCCGCCTGCGCACCGATGAGGAGACGGCCTACAAGAGCTGGATAGCCCGGATGCGCAAGCGGGAGTGGGTGGATGAAGTCCGCCTCCGGGAGGATCGACACAAGCCGATCCGCATCACTGGCAACGTCAAGCTAGGACACGGCCTGAGTAAAGCTCGCGGTGGGCTGGTGCGCGTCACGCTCGTCATCGCCGGCCGCCAGATAATCGAGTCGCTCGTGAGCGGAGACTTCTACACGGTCGGCGACGCTACCTCACGTATTGAATCGGCTCTGCTCGGCTCCGACGAGATCTCGCACCTGGCCGCTCGCCTCCAAGCGACGTGGCTAGATGTCGAAGCCCCCGGCGTCGAATGGAGCGATGTCGCCGAAGCGGCGCGTCAGGCCGTCGGCGCCGCAACTTCTGATACGTCCCTCTCTGCACGGTGAGTCACCCTGCCGTGGGCGAGGGCGGCGATCCCTTGCTCACCGTAGGCGGCGCGCAGCGGGCGAGTCGAGAGACCGACTTCAACTAGCCAGGCCGCTTCTTCATTACGAACGCCGGAGTGCCAATCCTCGTCGCTCACCCGGAGAGCTCCACGAGTGAGGACCTCCGTCAGGGGCCCTCACGATCAGCAAGATTCCCCAGCTCAGCGCAGGCTTTTACCGCTGACCGTCGACTGAACGTCGCCGCCTACCGCTCCCCGCCGTGAAGGGCATCCCCCTCCACCAGCAGGTAGACCTGGCCGCCTTCCTCCACGAGGGGAAACCTTCGGGGCGACTCATCGGCTGGCCCGCGCAGCCGCTCGCCGGTCTGCACATCGAACTGGCTGCCGTGCTCCGGGCAGGTGAGGACGGCCCCGACCAGCTCGCCGTGGGAGAGACGGGCGCCGGCGTGCGGACAGCGGTCGGCGATCGCGTAAAACTGCTTGCTGATGTGGTAGAGCGCCAGTGGTCCCACCGGACTGTCCGCCAACCGCAGCACGCACCCCAGCCGCCCGGCAACGTCGGAAGAGGCGATCAGGGGATACCGCCGCCGAGTCGGCACCGCCGGGCTGTCCAGCCGTCGCAGGACCGCGCCGACGAAGGCTCCCTGATTCACTACCAGGTCGAAACCGGCTTGTTCGGCGGCCAGCCAGGCGGCCCGGTCGGGCAACGCGAGGTGCCCGGCCAGCAGGGCATCAGGCCAGGCGCGACGCCACTCTGGCACCGATCGCAGTGCCGCTGGATCGGCGAGATCAACGGCGACGAGCCGTGGTGGCGAGGACAGTTC
>DATCPW010000144.1:0-7341 GCA_036569865.1 Candidatus Dormiibacterota bacterium | reverse complement strand
CTTCATCCTCTCCACCGGCGGCTGGATGCTGGTCGTGACGCTCGCCCAGATCGCCTGCTCGGTTGCGGCCGTCTACTTCGGCGCGCGAGCGGCGATGTCGTTCGGCCGCGATGTGCGCTCGGCCATCTTCCACAGGGTCGGCTCGTTCTCGGCCCGAGAGGTGGCGCAGTTCGGAGCGCCCTCACTGATCACGCGCAACACCAACGACGTCCAGCAGGTGCAGATGCTCGTCCTGATGACGTGCACGATGATGATCGCGGCGCCGATCATGTGCGTCGGCGGCGTCATCATGGCGCTGCGCCAGGACGTCGGCCTGTCCTGGCTCATGGTGGTCTGCATTCCAGTGCTGGTCGTCTCGATCGCTCTCATCGTCGTCAGGATGGTGCCTCAGTTTCGCGCCATGCAGACGCGCATCGACCTCGTCAACCGCGTGCTGCGAGAGCAGCTTTCCGGCATCCGCGTGGTACGCGCGTTTGTGCGCGAGCGCGACGAGGCCGAAAGGTTCGCTGACGCTAACGTGGCGCTGACTCAGACGGCCCTCCGCGCCGGGCGCTTGATGGTTCTGATCTTCCCCACAGTGATGCTGGTGCTCAACGGGTCGAGCATCGCCGTGCTGTGGTTCGGGGCCGGCCGGGTTGACAGCGGCCAGATGCAGATCGGCGCCCTCACCGCCTTCCTGATGTACCTGATGCTGATCCTGACGTCCGTGATGATGGCGACCTTCATGGCGATCATGATTCCGCGCGCGGCAGTGTGCGCCGACAGGATCGGCGAGGTGCTAGAAACCGAATCCTCCGTCGTCCCGCCTCAGAACCCAGTGCGAGAGCTGCGCTCGCGGGCGGAGCTGGAGCTGCGCGACGTGGAGTTTCGCTATCCGGGCGCCGCCGCACCCGTGCTGCGCAACATCTCGTTCAAGGCGACCGCCGGACAGACCACTGCGATCATCGGCAGCACCGGCGCAGGCAAGTCGACGCTGGTATCGCTGGTCGCCCGGCTGTTCGACGCCACCTCAGGCTCCGTGTTGATCGATGGCGTCGGCGTGCGCGACCTGGACCCCGAGATGCTGTGGAACCGCATCGGCCTCGTGCCGCAGAAGCCCTACCTGTTCACCGGCACGGTAGCCAGCAACCTGCGTTACGGCAATCCGCAGGCGACCGACGAAGAGCTGTGGGACGCCCTCGAGGTCGCCCAGGCTCGTGACTTCGTCGAGGAGATGCCCGGCGGCCTGGAGGCTCCAATCGCGCAGGGCGGCACCAGCGTGTCGGGCGGGCAGCGCCAGCGGCTGTCGATCGCCCGGGCGCTGGTGCGAAAGCCCGAGATCTACCTCTTCGACGACTCGTTCTCGGCCCTCGACCTCACAACCGACGCCAGGCTGCGGTCCGCGCTGCGTCGCCAGACCGCCGACGCGACTGTGGTCATCGTCAGCCAGCGGGTATCCACGATCACCGACGCCGACCAGATCATCGTGCTCGACAACGGCTCCGTCGTCGGGCTGGGCCGCCACCACGAGCTCCTTGAAACCTGCCCGACCTACGTCGAGATCGTCCAGTCGCAGCTGGCGGCGGAGCCGGCGGCATGAGCGAGCGCCCCTTAGCGCCCAAGCAGCCGCCGGCGAACGGACGCCCCGCGGTCCCCGTCCTGCCTTCGGCGAACGGGCGGCCGCGCCCGCCAATGCGTGGCGGCTACGGCGGCCCTTGGGGCGGTGCCGGGATGCCCGCCGAGAAGCCCATGACCTTCTGGCCTTCGGTTCGGCGCCTCATGAGGCGTCTGAGCCCCGAGCGGCTGAAGCTGGTTACCGTGCTCGCGCTTGGGGTGGCCAGCGTCGCTTTCATGGTCATCGGCCCGAAGATCCTCGGGCGCGCGACCGACCTGATATTTGCCGGCGCGATCGGCCGGCAGCTGCCGGCCGGGCTGACGAACCCGCAGGTGGTGGCGGCTGCCCGGGCTGCGGGCAACAACAACATCGCGGACATGCTGGCGCGGATGCACGTGGTCCCCGGTCAAGGCATCGATTTCGGTTCGTTGGGCAGCGTCCTGATGCTGGCGCTTGGGCTGTACGTCGCGTCGTCGGTCTTCGGCTGGATGCAGGGTTTCCTGCTCAACGACGTGGTGCAGAGCACGGTGTTCAAGCTGCGGTCGGACGTCGAGGACAAGCTGAGCCGCCTGCCGCTTCAGTTCTTCGACAAGCAGCCGCGTGGTGAGCTCCTCAGCCGGGTCACCAACGACATCGACAACGTGTCGCTGTCCCTGCAGCAGACCATCAGCCAGCTGCTTTTCGGGCTGCTTACGGTTGTCGGGGTGATCGTGATGATGTTTGTAGTCTCGCCGCTGCTCGCCGTCATCGCCCTGGTCACCGTCCCGGTGTCGATACTGATCGCGACACAGGTCGGAAAGCGCTCACAGAAGATGTTCGTCGCGCAGTGGTCTCACACCGGCGCCCTCAACGGACACATCGAGGAGGCCTTCACCGGCCACGAGCTGGTCAAGGTGTTCGGGCGCCAGCGTGAGGTCGAAGAGGTTTTCCGAGAGAGGAACGAGCAGCTGTTCCAGGCGAGCTTCGGAGCTCAGTTCATCTCCGGGTTGATCATGCCTGCGATGGCTTTCGTCGGCAATCTGTCTTATGTGGCGATCGCAGTGATCGGCGGGTTCCGCGTCGCCACCGGGGCCATGAGCCTGGGTGATGTGCAGGCGTTCATCCAGTACTCGCGGCAGTTCACGCAGCCCCTGACCCAGATCGCCTCGATGGCGAACCTGCTTCAGTCAGGCGTCGCTTCGGCAGAGCGTGTGTTCGAGCTGCTGGACGCTGCCGAGCAGGAGGCCGACCCTGAGAATCCCGTGGTGCCGTCGGTGCGGCATGGGCGCGTTGAGTTCGAGCACGTCGCGTTCCGATACCTGCCCGAGCAGCCGCTGATCGACGACCTCTCCCTCGTCGCGCACCCCGGGCAGACGATCGCTATCGTCGGGCCCACCGGTGCGGGCAAGACGACCCTGGTCAACCTGATCATGCGGTTCTACGAGCTGGACGCCGGACGCATCACCCTGGACGGGGTCGACATCACCAAGATGCGGCGCGACGATCTGCGCTCGCAGATCGGCATGGTGTTGCAGGACACGTGGCTGTTCGGCGGCACCATTCGAGACAACATCGCGTACGGGAACCCGCGCGCTACCGAGGAGCAGATCCACGCCGCGGCTGAGGCCACGTTCGTGGACAGGTTCGTGCAGAGCTTGCCCCTCGGCTACGACACCGTGATCGATGAGGAGGGCAGCAACGTCAGCGCGGGCGAGAAGCAGCTGCTGACCATCGCTCGCGCATTCCTCGCCGATCCGTCGCTGCTGATACTGGACGAGGCCACAAGCTCGGTCGACACGCGGACCGAGGTGTTGGTGCAGCACGCGATGGCCGCCTTGCGGTCGGACCGCACGAGCTTTGTCATCGCACACCGCCTTTCCACGATTCGGGACGCCGACCTCATCCTGGTGATGGAGGCTGGGCGGATCGTCGAGCAGGGCACCCACGAGGAGCTACTGGCAGCCAGGGGCGCCTACCACCGGCTGTACTCGGCGCAGTTCCGAGGGGCGGAGGAACCGGTCCCGGCGTTGGTTCGGTAGGCCCCGGCTTCGCCGGGATGCCAGCCAAAAGGGCACGAATGGCCGCTTTTCGGGCGGTTGAGGCGACCAAAACTGCACGGATGACGGAACGTCTCCGCGATCAGGCTTTGGTTAGCCGCGCCGTCTGGTTGTTTTTGATCGAGCCTGGTCGAGCGGGACCATCGCGACCGGTCTGAGCACTATCGCGCTGCCCTGTTGATGAACCTCAAAAAAAGATTCACCTTTTAGTCCGAGGGAGCGTCTGGTTTCAGCCGGCAGGGTCACTCGCCCGTTTGGGCTCATGGAAACTATGCTTCGCACGCATCGCGCAGTATACCTGGCGGCATCCCCACTCGGCCAGATGCCCCTTGTGACAAATTGACACTTGACCGCTACGCCAATCATCCGCTATAGTCGCCGGGCTATGCGCAGCTCCGTGCTCACCAAAACTTATCCGAGGGCGGCCGAGATGTCGGCGGTCGAGTTGCACCCACAGCCGACATGGCTCGTTGGCCAATGCACGATCGGCCACGCCTTCCCCATGGCCTTAGCCAGACCCTTTGGATTCGCACCTTGAGGTTCACGCCTCAGGGTTGAGAGATCAATCAACAAAGGGTCTGGCCCAAGCGCCAGGCCCTTTTTCTTTTGTCCGGAAATCGATAGCACCTTGAAAACCGAATAGGCATGGCAAGCCAAACACACATGTTCCATGCGCCGGAACGAGCGAGTACGTGCGCGCTGGCACGACGGGTGGAACGAGTCTGACAAGAGGCGAGGGAGGTAAGTCCGGCGAGCGAAGCGAAGCCGGTGGTGAGCCGGACTCCTCCAGCGCCAACACACTCAAGGGGATGGCCCAGCCCGGTCCACGGCGCCTGTGTCGGAAACAGGAGAGCGAGGGTTCAAATCCCTCTCCCCTTACCTCTCGCCTTACCAAACGCCGGGTCGCTGCCGGCGTGGTCGTAGCTCAACGGCTGAGCGCTCGGTTGTGGCCCGAGAGTTGCCGGTTCGACTCCGGCCGATCACTCCAGCCGCCGCCGGAGACGCCCTCGTGACTCAAAAGGCCGAGTAGCGGTCGTTTAAACCGCCCTATCGAGGTTCGAGTCTTCTCGGGGGCACCGACGGGTCGGGAGCTCGATCTGAGGAGAGCAGCTGCTTCGCACGCAGAAGGCTGGGAGTTCGAATCTCCCCCGATCCACTGGCACAGGGCTGTCATCCAACGGAAGGACACTCGCTTTTGGCGAGAGGACCCCGGTTCGAGCCCGGGCGGCCCAACCCAAATTGTTCACCAACCACTAATGCTTACAAGGAGGTTCAGACGTGGAGCTGATCGATGGCATCGCAGTTTTCGGCGACCCGGTTGACGACGGCGCGCTGGCGCAGATCCGCCGCACCAAGGCTCACCCGGCAGTACGCGCCGCCGCCCTGATGGCCGACCACCACAAGGGCTACGCGGTTCCAATCGGCGGCGTCGTCGCCTACGAAAACGCCATCTCGCCCTCGGGTGTCGGGTACGACATCGCGTGCGGCAACAAGGCAGTCCTCACCGACATGTCCGGCGCCGACGCGCGCGCCGGCATCACCAAGATCATGGACGATATCGTGGCCACGATCAGCTTCGGCGTTGGACGCACGAACGCGGAACGGGTCGACCACGAGCTGTTCGACGACCCGGCATGGTCGGTGGTCAAGCACCTGCAGCTGCGCGACAAGGCCGGCAACCAGCTCGGCACTGTCGGTTCGGGAAATCACTACGTCGACGTCTTCACAGACGAGCAGGATCGCGTCTGGGTCGGCGTCCACTTCGGCAGCCGCGGCTTCGGCCATGGCATCGCCACGTGGGCGCTGAAGGCGGGTGGCGCCAGCGACGGCATGGACGTCGCTCCGCTCGTTCTTCCCGTCGATTCGGACCTCGGCACCGAGTACATCGCAGCGATGCACCTCGCCGGCCGATACGCATACGCAGGCCGCGATTGGGTGTGCGATCGCGTGATCAGGATCCTCGGAGCCAACAAGCTGGACGAGGTGCACAACCACCACAATTTTGCATGGCTGGAGAAGCACGGAGGCCAGGACGTCTGGGTGGTCCGAAAGGGAGCCACGCCGGCGTTCGGGGGTCAGCGCGGATTTGTCGGCGGAAGCATGGGCGATGACGCCGTGATCCTCGAGGGCATCGACGCCACGGGCAATCCGATGGCGGCGGCCCTGAATCAGGAGGCTGCACTGTTTTCCACGGTGCACGGAGCCGGTCGCGTGATGAGCCGCACCGCGGCTCGCGGCCGGCGCAAGAAGGTCGGCGGCAGGTGGGAGGACGATCCGGCACACCCGGGTCGGATCTCTCGCGACGACATGCAGCGTTGGATCGCGAAGCGCGGCGTTGTGCTGCGCGGTGCGGATACCGACGAGGCGCCGCAAGCCTACAAGCGGCTGCCGGAGGTGCTCCGGCATCACAGCGGGACGGTCCGCGTCCTGCACACGCTCTCGCCAATCGGCGTCGCGATGGCGGGAGCCGGCGAATTCGATCCTTATAAGGACTGACGCTCACGGGGGGCCGGACGCGTGGATCCGGCCTCCCCGGCGCCTGGCGTACACCAAAAGGGCACTAAAGGCGATGTCGATGGCCCGGGACCCGACATTTTGTGCCCGAATGGCGCCAAGGCGATCCCGATTTTCCGCTCCGTGCTTGCCGTGCCTGTTCGGGCTTCAACGCCCGCCGACAAAAACCCGATGAAAGAAATTCCGACCGTGTATGACATTGCGAACGGAGACGTGCAGACCGCCGTCTTCCTTCGGAGGGGGCTCGAGCGGGCCCTCCGCTTCCACACGTCTGACGGATGGTCGACGGACCTTCGTAGCCTGGAGGAATTCGTACGGCTCATCGACGGCGAAGTCCTGCTCGATTCTCACAAGGACGAGGGCGAGTTCGTGGTGCTCGATCTGCCGCAGAGCGTGCTCGTGGTCGAATTGAACGAGCTGTCTGCGACCACGCCGTCAGTATTCGTACAGATCCATGCAGCCTCGAGGCAGGCGGCCCGGCTGGAGATGGCAAGGGTCAAGGAATTGATCCCGCTTGCGGACGAGCCGGCGTCGGACCAGATCAGCGTTGGCTTCTGGTACTTCACCAACCGCGGACCCCGCAAGGTGATGCGCCGGCTGAGCGCTCCAGCGTGGAGCGAGGGTGCGCGCAACTATCCAACTTCGACGCGCCGGCTGCTCGAGCCGCTGATGGCCGACCTGCCGGCGGTGCTTTCAGGGGGCCGGCTGATCCTGTGGCACGGGGCGCCAGGCACTGGCAAGACCTCGGCGCTTCGCACCGTTGCCCGCGAGAGCGCCAAGGACATTCTTCTCGAATATGTGCTCGACCCTGACGCATTCTTCGGCAACGAAACCGGCTATTTCGTGAGCGTGTTGTTCAACGACGAAGATGAGGTTGAAGAGGGGAAGACGCGATTGCTGGTACTCGAAGACTGCGACGACCTGCTGGCAGCGGACGCCAAAGCGACAGCACAGGGTTTGGCGCGCCTGTTGAATCTCGTCGACGGGCTCATCGGGCAGGGCCTTCGGATCGGGGCGCTGATCACGACCAACGATCCGCTCACTGGTTTTCACCCGGCGGTGAGCCGGCCCGGCCGGTGCGGGGCCGCGATCTCGTTCGACGCGTTCGACCAGGAGGAGGCGGACCAGTGGTTGGCCCGCGAGGGCGTTGCAGCTCAGGGTCGGGACAAGACTTCTTTGGCGGAGCTGCTGGCGATC
>DATCPW010000143.1:0-2506 GCA_036569865.1 Candidatus Dormiibacterota bacterium | reverse complement strand
GGACTTGTATCCGCTGCTTCGCGAGCGCGCGGCGCAGCCGGACTACTACGAGCGCGACCCCGTCCGATTCGAGGTGATGCTGCGCATGGGCGCGTTCGTGACGGAGTCCAGCGGCCACTTCTCCGAGTACGTTCCGTACTTTCGGAAGCGGCCGGACCTGGTGAAGAAGTACGCGCGCCCGGGGTACCTCGGAGAGAGTGGTTTCTATGCGAACAACTGGCCGGACTGGCGAAAGGACAACGACGAGCGGATCCACGCGATGCTCCGCGGTGAGACCAAGATCCCGACGCAGCGGAGCTACGAGTACGCGTCGCAGATCATCGAGGCGATGGAGCACGGACGTCCGAGCAGCATCCATGGAAACGTCGTCAACGCGGGCAGCATCGAGAACCTGCCGGACGGCTGCGTCGAGGTCGAGTGCACGGTGGGGCCTGATGGCATCCGCCCCGTGAAGTTCGGCGCCCTGCCGGAGCAGCTGGCCGCCCTGAACCGCTCTCACATGGCGGTGCACGAGCTGGTCGTCCAGGCACTGCTCGAGCGCGACCGGCAGAAGGCTATGTACGCGTTGATGCTGGATCCGCTGACGGCAGCCGTATGCTCGCTCGAAGAGATAGAGAACCTCTTCAACGAGATGTGGACGGCAGAACGCGAGGATCTCGCGGCCTTCGAATGACTAATGCGTTCCGTGGGTGGCCGGAGGAGTTCCAACCTTTCTTCATCGGGCTCGAGCTGGACAACTCGAAGCGCTACTTCGCCGCCAACCGCGAGACCTACGAGACCGCGGTCAAGGCCCCGATGGTGGCGCTAATCGATTCCCTTGCCGGCGAGTATGGCGAAGGCAAGGTCTTTCGAGCCAATCGAGATATTCGCTTCTCGAAGGACAAGTCGCCGTACAAGACAAATATCGCGGCGACAGCGGGGATGAACGGCCACGGCGGCTACATATCGCTGGACGCCCGCGGACTCACCGTCGCCGCTGGGCGCTACGAGCTGACCTCGCAACAGCTCGCCAAATACAGAAAGAGTGTCGCGGCTGACGGCACCGGCTCGCAGCTGGCTGCGATCGTGGCGCAGCTGGAGAAGGCAGGCTACCGTATCGGCGGCGAGGCGCTAAAGCGAGTCCCCGCGGGCCTCCCGCAAGACCACCCCAGGGCTCGCCTCCTGCGCCACAAGATCCTGTACATCCACAAAAACTTCGGCCTGCAGCCGTGGCTGGGGAGCAGCGCCGCCCGCAAGCACATAGTCAAGGTCTGGCTCGATGCGAAGCCGCTCAACCACTGGCTGAAACGAAACGCTTAGCGCTGAGTGCCGGCGGCCTGGCCTGTCAGGTGACGCCAGAACTCCTCGAGAGTCGGACCGCCTGCTGATCGGCGCCGGATCGCGCTGATCGCTCGCACGCTCGAAGGCCCGGGCAGCCGCTTGAGAATGCCGGCGGTGAGGTTGGCCTCCACCGCCAGCATTGGGAGCACCGCGTAACCCAGGCCCGCTATCGCGGCGGCACGCACGTACTCCGGGTGGCCCAGGTTGAGGATCTCCGACTGGTCATAGGCCGGACCAATCATGTTGCGAACGTTCTGCTCGGCGGCCCAGGCGGGGCCGCGGCCGAGGTACCTGTACTTCGCCAGGTGCGCCGGCGTGACACGACGCAGCCGCGACAGCGGATGGTCGCGGTGTGCGACCAGCACGAGCTCGTCCCGCGCGATCACGACAGCCATGAGCTCGGGCGGCGGCTCGCCCTCGATGACCGCGCAGTCTAGGGCACCGGCCACCACCTGGGAGCCGATCGCCGCAGACGGCTCTACAGCCAGTGTCAGCTTCACCGCCGGATATCGGGCGGAGAAGGCGGACAAGCGAGAAGGCAGGTAATAGCTCGCGCACGTTGGACTCGCGCCAAGATCCAGGGAGCCTGACTCGAGCGCCTTCATCGAGCGGGCTGTGTCTTCGACGGTCTCGACCGCCCGCAGCGCAGCTTTGCATGCGGTGGCCAGGGCCTTTCCGGCATCGGTCAGCCGAACGCCCCGCCCGGCCCGCTCCATGAGCTGAAGCCCGAGAGCATCCTCAAAGTGCTGCAGCTGTTGGGTGACGGCGCCCTGGGTGAGAAAAAGGGAGGCGGCCGCCTTCGAAACGTGCTCTGTCTCGGCCACCGCCACGAAGGTCCGAACCTGCTCAAGGGTGAACTGGAACTTGCTCATGTCGTATGTATCAGCAATGCTAATGGAACCCATTAGAAAAACTATCTGCGCTAATGCCCAATAAACCGGCCTTCGATCGTTGAACATCGTGCGGAGATCGGCCCTTCACGGGCCAAAGGAGGTGTCGTGTCGTGAGCTTCAGCAAGCGTGGATCTGAAAAAGGCAGTCAGCGCGGCCAGGGAATGGTCGAGTACGCGCTGATCCTGGTTCTCGTTTCGATCGTGGTCATCGTGATTCTTCTAACCATGGGGAACCAGATCGCCAATGTTTTCTCCAACGTCGTGGCAGCCCTCGGATAAGCAATCTCTCGGGCC
>DATCPW010000142.1:0-15746 GCA_036569865.1 Candidatus Dormiibacterota bacterium | reverse complement strand
CTGGGTGCACTTCTCATCGACGAACTGCTTGGGCCAGCCGAGGTTCCACTGAAATCTCACTATCAAATGCAGGCCCCGGACCGAATGCGTCTGAAGGCAAGCAACGGGTTTGAAAGCGTCATCGTCGGGACTAAAGAGTTCACCCGAATACCGGGCGCCGTTGCGTGGGAAACCGTACAAATTGCCCCGCTCCGCGTGCCTTACTTCATCTGGGATTCGGAGCTACCGCTCGCCGCACACATCGTTGGTCGTGCGACGGTCGATGGCATAGCGACTCAAGTCGTGGCTTTTTACGAGAGCTCCAGTTCGGGCCCACTCTGGTTCCTGGTCTGGATCGGGAGCGACGGTCTCATACATCAAACGTCGATGACCGCCGAAGGCCACTACATGGATCACCACTATTACGACTTCAACATGCCGCTTGACATTCAGGCGCCGCAGACACCCTAGTTGCAGTTGCACAGGACTCCAGATCAGGCATCAGCGTCGGTTCCATTGCCAACGTGGGCGCTTGGGCTGCCGGTGCTTATTGTGGTGGCCGTCACGGCGGCCGCCGTGGCGTTCATCACAGTCGGCAGGTCCCCACAAACGGTATCGGTATCGGGCGGCGTAGCTCGGGTAGGCGGGCCGGCGCCCACCTTTTCGTCGTGGGATCTCAACGGCACGAAGGTCAGCCTTGCCGACTTCAAAGGAAGGCCAGTGCTGTTGACGTTCTGGGCCACCTGGTGCACGGTATGCCGCGACGAGCTCCCAGCCCTCCAACGGATCCAGGACCGCTATCAATCGACTGGCTTCACCATCTTGGCAGTCAATTACCGGGAGACCGACAACCGTCGCCTGAAGCAGTACCTCGATGAACTGCATGTGAATCTAAAGGCCGTTATCGACCCCGAGGGCACCATTGCCTCCGCGTATGGCGTGCAGATCGGGCTCCCGGTCAATGTGCTCCTCGACAGGACTGGGAAGGTCGTACAAGTCATTGTCGGTGCGGTCCCGAACGCGACTCTAGAAGGCGCAGTCGTCCACGTACTCCAGTGAGCAAAGTCCGCCTGCACCACCCCTCGCTCGATAGCTGAGCGCGCTCATTACCGTCACATAGCGCCCCGCATCATGGCGGGCATCCCATCGCGCACAAACCCGCTTACCTCTTGCGCATGCACGCGGATGGCATCCGCCAGTCGTGGATCGCTCGAAGTCTCGGTCACAACGACACCCCTGGCAGTCAGTGTCAGCTGTCTCTGATAACCCGCTGAATTGTGGAACAGGATAGGCAAGCTCGAGCTCATGCACGTCACCTCGGCATGTTGGTCGAGATGGGTGTACATGCTCGACACGTGAGCCTGGAGCTGTTCGACTAGGTCTGGAGCATCGGACTCAGTCGTCGTCCGAACGCCACCGTCGATCACTACGACAGTTCGTGTTATCTCAGCGTGGCGGTCGAACAGATTCATATAAGTGGTCATGTCGGGTTGAGTTGCGCTTCCCATCATTCCCATCCCCATTACGCTGTCAGCCACGGACTTCAGGGCGTCTCGTAGCAGATAGCCACCGGCAGTGCCCAAGCCAAGCAGTGCGCCGCCTATGCCCAGAAGACCGAGTGCTGCGCGTCGGGTGATCCTCACGTTTTGAACTCGGCCTCCGACCGAATGGCCTCCGCTCCGCCCGCGGCGGGCCCGGTGGCCGCCGGCCCCAGTCTCCAAGACCGGTACAGGGCAATGAGAACGGCCAGCGCGAGCAGCCCTAGCGCGCCCGCCTGGATGGGAGTTGGCATGCTTCCGAGCCAAACCGACACATTGCCGGCGATCCCGGTGGCCCAATGGTTCCACCTGTCGAGCCAGCCTGGTAGATAGGCGCTCTGACCGGTGTAGGCGATGGTCAATGCGAGGATCCCAATCGCGAGAAACATGACCGCGGCCAGGGCGTCGGTCCAGGGCACCGACCAACCGCCAAGCCCAACGCGACGGGTTCGTAATGCGAATGTGGGCGAACCGGGGTGGACTCGATCCCAAACCAGCACAGTCACTATCAGCGGGAAGACCATGCCGAAGACGTAGGCGAGACCAAGCCCGAGGGCGCCGGTGACGGATGAGGCCAGAGCAGACAGTGCGACCACGCCGGCGAGCACGGGCGCGCAACACGAGCTGGCGACACCTGCCGTCAGGCCTAGGGCGAAGATGCCGCCCGGAGTCGATCCGGAGACGCGCAGTCGCAGCATAGGAAGCGGTAGAGACCACGGCCGGCCCGAGAGCACCTGGAGAGCGAGCAATACCAAGAACAGGCCGACCACCAAGAACACGACACGGTGCTGCGCGGCGAGCAGCTGCCCGAGCAAGCCAATGCCAAGCACGATTGGCAGCATCACCGCGGCAATCCCGGCCGCGAAGATCGCCGCCATCGCCGGCAGCCGAAGGCGGCCGCGCTCGAGCGCTGCACCGACGAACGTCGGCAGCAACGACACCACACAGCAGGGAGCAAAGAGGGCCAGCACGCCGCCTATGAAGGCTGCAGCCAGCGAGCTCGAGTAGACGAGCGCGTTCATGAGAATCCGGTCATTCGGCGCCGAACGCCACCCTCAGAGATCCGGCCGTATCCGAGCAGTTCGTCACCGGCGTAGAGCGCGGGCGGGAACGGCACACCGTCGCGGCGCACGACATCGGCCGCCGGGCTTTCCCAAGCGAGCTCCTCGATCTCGATCTTGAATTCAGCTGCCAGGCGGCGCGTGAGGCTCCGCGCATGGCTGCATAGGTGGCAGTCGACCGCGGTGACCAAGGTCAGGCGCGGATTCATCGATGGATTAGGCTGCCCTGACAGCGGCAACGACCTGATCGACGGGGACATGCATGGAATCCGGGGCCAACTGCTTCCAGGTCACTCGTCCAGACGCGTCGACCACGAAAATCGAATGGCTGTCCACTGCGCCCATGTCCATACCGCTGGGAAGGCGGAAGACACCGAAGCCAGAGCCGAGCACGTGGTCTCGATCCTCAAGGATTGGAAATCCGAGGTGGAGCTGAGCTGCCAGGGAAGCTGAGGTCGCGGCAGGATCCGTGCTCACGCCCACAACCTGGCCGCCGGCGGCCTTGATCGCATCCAACTGTCCCTGCAGCTCTACGAGCTGCTTTTGACAAGCACCTCAACCGCCTCCTTCAAAGAAGTAGACGACAACCTTCGACCCGCGGAAGTCGGTGAGCGACACGACGCCACCGCTGCTGGATGGAACGGAGTCAGTGGGTATGGCCGACCCGGCCACAAGCCCGCCTCCGTTGACTCCCGCCTTGCCAGTTCCGGCATCCCCGAATTTTGTTATGGCGACAAACCCTGCAACGAGAACCACGACGCCTACAGCAATCGCATACGGCCACCAGCTGCCTGAGGTGGTGCGAGCCGGGGAGCGCTTGGGCTTCGCCTTGTTCTGCCCACGCGCCGGGGCGCCACGTTGTTCGTTCATCGCGACCGCTCCAGATCCTGGTCTACCGGCGCTGCATCGCCTGCGATCGCACACCTCCGCGCTGGGTTACTAGCCAACCGTAGTATCTTAGATCGGAGGCCAGTGAGCGTTCGCGTACCAACTCAGTACCGGCGAGATCAATGGAAGCCACTGATCAGTGACGAGCAGCACTCCCATCGCGACCAGCAGAGCGCCCGACAGCGGCTGTAGCGCGGCGGTGATGCGGCCGGCGGGACGCAGCCAAAGCCGAACTCGAGCCACCGAAAGACCCAATACCAGGAAGGGCACGCCGAGACCCAGGCTGTATGCCGTCAGCAGCAGCACACCCTGGCTCAAACTCGCGGTTGTTCCGGCGAGGGTCAACACTGCGCCAAGGACAGGTCCGATGCAGGGTGTCCACGTGACTGCAAAAGCTGCACCCAGGAGCGGCGCGGTCCATAGGCTGCCTCCAGCCAAGCGCCGGCTCCAGTCACCTCCCCGACTAAGAAACCCAATACGTCCTTCAAGAAGAAGAAGAGCACCCATAACGGCAATGAAGACCCCGGCCACACGCGCGACCGGCAAGCGGTTGGATTCGAGCAAGAAGCCAAGCTCGGACGCCGTAGCGCCGAGCGCGATGAATACGACGGAAAAGCCAACGACGAAAAATGCAGCTGCCAACATCGTCCGCGACCGTCGCGCCGGCTCATCACCTCCCAGCCCCGTCAGGTAACCGAGGTACCCCGGGAGCAGGGGAAGGCAGCATGGCGACGTGATCGAGATGAACCCAGCGATGAACGCTATGACCAGGCCTGGTTCGCCCACTCCGGGCATCCTAGTACTATCGGTGATTAGTAACGTGGGGCCATGATGCGGCGAAATCTGCTCCTCCAGCGTGTCGCGCTGGCGGTTGCAATCCTGGCCGCGGTGGCCGTCCTTGGACGCCTCCTGCTAACGCCGGTGACTGGCGAGGTGCTCCTGCTCTTGACCGCCCGGCAGACAGACCGTGTGGCCGCCACATCGGTCGAGTTGCACACCGCCCAGGGTTGGACAAACCTGGGCTCGTTCTCAGGGCGGACTGTGCCAAAGGCTCCGGACGCGGCTGAGGTTCTCTTGGTGCCGGTGCCGGTGGGCACCTACGATCGAGTTCGAATAGCTGGCGTGATGGTGCCGGTCGCACTCACAGTGCAGAAGGGCATCCTCACCACTCTGCTCGTGGGTGTCGACTCTGGTCGGCCGATGCCGGACGGCGCCTACGGCGGGAGTCAGGCGGTCAGCCTCGGCCTTAACGAACTCTCTGGCCAACTGAAGCCGATGCCACAGTTCAGTCTGGTCGACCAGTTCAACCGGCCCTTCAACAACGCGAGCATCGCCGGACACGACGTGCTGGTAGCCGCGTTCCACACCAGTTGTCGCGAGACATGCCCTCTCTACACGGGCCTCTTTCTCCAGCTACGCCACAGGCTTCCGCCGTCGGTTCTGCTTGTCGAGGTCACGACGGCTCCCTTAGAGGACACGCCGTTGGTGCTTCGTGACTACGCCGGCCGAATCGGGGCGTCGTGGACCTTTGCCACGTCAGACCCCCAGACGCTGGCGGCCTTCTGGAAACCTTTCGACGTGGCCTTGAGCACGGGCGATGTCCACCGCTCAACGCTCGCTCTGATCGACAGCCACGGCTACGTCCGTACGTACTTCCTCGGCGCCCCTGACGTGGGGGGCGCGCTGCCGGCGCCGCTGGACTCGCAGCTCAGCCCCGCCGGACGGCAGCTCCTGTCGAGTCACGGTAATGGTTGGGGCGAAGCACAGATCCTCGATGCGTTGCAAGCGGTTGGCGGACTCGCGTCTCCATCTTCCTCGGGCGGCGGCCAAGCGCCAACGTTTAGCCTGGACACACTCGACGGTAAGCGTGTCAGCCTAGCCGACTACCGAGGCCGGCCAGTTCTGATCAACTTCTGGGCAACTTACTGCGCACCATGCCGGCGCGAGATGCCTTTGATCGAGCAGACCGCCACGCAGCATCCCGGTCTGGTTGTTTTGCTCATCGACGAGCGCGACAGCCGCCAGTCGGCCTCCGCCTTCGTGACCGAGCTCCGAATCACCTCGGCCGTCCTGTTCGACGGTGATGGCAAGGTCGGTGACACTTACGGGATAAGCGGCCTGCCGACGACCTTCTTCATCCGCCCCGATGGGGGAATCGAGGGACGATATATCGGTGAGACCAATGCGGGAATCCTTGGCCCACATATCAGCGCGATCGGCGCCTAAGCCCGCGCTGCCACCTGCCGTCGTTAGGCCGGCGACGTCCGGGGACCGATGGGTGGCATGGACGCTGCTAGGCATTGGGCTGCCCTGGCTGGTATACACCCGCCTCTACTTCTTCCTGCAACCTCGCCACTTGACCTATGACGGCAGCGCCTTCATGTGGCTCTTCAACAAACCCGATCCCAGCTGCGGCCTTACGCGCACTTTCGCCTGGATGTGGCGGGGCGACCTCGGCCAAGCGGTTGCGGTATACCCGCTCGGGCCCCTCATCTTCGTGGCAACCCTCGCGTTAGTCGTGTACGGCGGCGTGGCCTTGTTAAGCGGTCGGGCTGTCCACGTCAATCTCCCGCCGGCGACCGTGCGCCTACTGATTTGGGTGGGTTTGGCAGCACTCGGCCTTAACTGGATTGCCAAGCTTGCGTGGCTCGGCATGTAGGCCATCACGACGTCTCAGCGATACCGACAAACCACACGTCGTATCGGGGTTACTAGCGCGGCATAGTAGGATGCTGCTCGATGGGCCAGCGGTCGCACGCGAGGGAGACGGAAGGCCGGCACAAGAGCGCGTCTTCCCGAAAGCTTGAAGAGAAGCGCGTCCGAAGGGAGGAGCGCGCGGCGCGCAAGAAACGCGGTCGCGACTGGACCCCGATCGTGTACGTATCGATGATCGTGACGCTGGTGCTAGGGGCCCTGGGGTTCATGGCCTACCTCGGCAGCCATGTCCCCAAATCGATCACCCCGGCAATTGGCGCTCAGCAACGCGTCGGTGAACCGGTCCGGACCGAGCAAGCCAACCACATCCCGCCCGGTACGACAGCGCATTACCTAACCGACCCACCAACCTCCGGCCAGCACTACAACATTCGCGGCGAGGCGCCGCTGCCCTGGGGTTTCTACACCCGGGCGTATCCGCCCGAGGATTGGGTCCACAACCTTGAACACGGCGGTGTCGTGATCCTCTACGTTTGCCCTCAACCCCAAGCTACCGGCGGCGCGCAGCTGATTGAGACGGACCTGTCCTGCCCCGACAGCCAGTCGCCGGTACAGAACTTCATGTCTTCAGCACCTCCCGATGCTGTGTTCCACGAGGTCAAGATCGTAGCCACGCCATATCCGGTTCCCGGTCATCGCTTCGCGATCGTGGCCTGGGGGTGGCGACTCTTCATGGACACCTGGGACACGGGTCTTGCGGAGAGGTTTTACGAGGCCCATGTCGATAACGGCCCCGAGCGAATCCTCTGACCCGGTCGATTGGGCGCCTGACGCTAGCCGAGAATCTCCGCCATATAGACCTCCATTCGATGCGCATCGACCGGGCCGATGATCCGGCTTTGGACGATTCCATGGCGGTCAACGAAGAATGTCTCGGGAGGCGCGGTGACTCCAAAGTCGCGATACGTTCCCTGGATGGCTGGCCCGACCGGATAGGGGCTCTTGATTTCGGCCTCGTAGGCCCGGGCGGCGCTATCAGTGTCCTGAATGTCGACGCCAACAAACTGCGCCTTGCCGGCCATGCGTTGCGCCGCCGCCGCGAGCACCGGCGCCTCCTGGCGACAGGGCACGCACCAGGAGGCCCAGAAGTTGACCACCAAGGGTGTCCCCTTCAAGGCTCGGAGGCTGACCACATCTCCGTCGAGGGATTGGATCGTCAGGTCGGGAACCTGGCTCCCGACCAGCGAGCTAGGTTGTTGCTGGGCTGCATGTAGCAAACCCCACCCGAGGGAAGCGAGAACCGTACCAGCCGCAAGCCCGCCGGCGATCCAAGCCGCAAGCGCTCTACGAGTCATTAGCAGCTAGGACCGGATCGACTGCATTAGGCTCGATGGAAATTGCACTCTTACTATCTGACCCTAGTAAGGATACCTGTGAATCGCGCTATCATCGCGGGTGATGACTCGACGGGACGATCAGTTGGCACGGGCACTGTCGCTGCTGGGTCCACTCGAAGGCAGGTTGATGAAGCTGATATGGGACGGGCGCGTCCGCGAGCCGTTCATCGTTCGAGACGTGCTTGGGCTGACCCCAGAACTCGCCTACACAACGGTCATGACCACCCTCAACCGCCTCGCTGACAAAGGTCTTCTGAGCGTGAAGAAGATGGGCTCCCACCAGCCTCACAAGTACCGGGCCAACGGCGGGGTGAAGGAGTTCCTGGCCGATTCCGGTCGTGCCGAGGTCGATCGTCTTGTCGAGCGCTACGGTGACACCGCGCTCGCGGCCTTCGCCGATCGCCTCGATCGCCTCTCGCCAACGACGCGCGAGGCCCTGAAACGGTTGCGCGCCCGGTGACTGCGCGCCGGTTTGCTCTGCTTGGCATTTTGGCCACTGTGCCTGTGGCCTGCCTCAGCACTGTCGCCGGCTGCCCATCGGGAGGCCCGTGCGGTTGGATTGCTACCCAGGGCAATTCTTGGTGGCCGGCAGCCATCGTCCCACCGCTCGTGGTCATTCTCGTATCCGCTTTGGCGTGGACGCTGAGGTTTGGTCTGATCGCCTTGACGGCACAGCGCAAGGTGGCAAGGCTGCCACGTGTTTCTCTCCCGCCGAAGCTTGTCCGGTCTGCCCGAGCGATAGGCATTGACCGCGTTGTATGCATCGGCGGCGGATCTCCGATTGCATTCTGCGCCGGGATTGTGCGCCCTACGATTTTCGTTAGCGAAGCGGCGGTGGCGGGACTCTCCGACACAGAGCTCCTGGCCGTGCTTCACCATGAAGCGGACCACGCGCGTGGCCGCGAACCGCTGAGGCGGGCGGCCCGAACCGCCGCCGCGCAAGTTCTTACATTCCTTCCCGTCGTCGGCTGGTGGTCGGAGCGGCAGCAAGCACGCTCCGAACTGGGTGCTGATGCGGTTGCCGAGCGAATGGTGGGACGACCAGCGCTCGCCGGGGCTCTGCTCGTGATGACACCGCCGGCGTTTCCGCTGGCCGCCTTCGTAGGCCACTCGGAATTGCGTGCCCGACGACTGCTCGGCATGACAATCGATGAACCGAGACCACCGCGAACAATGTGGGCAGCAACATTCGTCTACTCATGGCTCGCCCTTAGCCTGGCTGGCTGCCTATTCGAGGTGGTGGTCGCGCTCATACCCTAGAGGTGGTATCAAGCTCGAGCGAGTCCGTACCCTGCGCGCTCGAACGCCTGCCGGATATCGTCCTCGGTGATCGTCTTTTCGTCGTAGTCGATTTCAGCGCGCTGCTTGTGTAGGCTGACTTTGAGACTCCGGATACCAGCCAGCTCGTCCTCGAGACCTTCCAAAGTCATCACGCACGCCGAACAGTGCATGCCCTTGACGCTAAACACTTGCTTTGCCACGATGCACCCCCTTACGTGAATTCGAAATAGCCGCTGTACATGCCCATCGAGCACGTGTACCGCAGGTTCCCGTTAGCGGCGCTTGCCGGAATCTTGATCGTTATCTGGCCAGTTTCGGGCAAGTTCCCCTGGAACCCGATCGACGGGATTACGAAGCCTCGTGTGCACCCGGTTGTACCGCTGGTCACAACCGTCAGGCTGACTGCCTTGCCAGTCGGAGCCTTGATGAGATTTGGCGAGTAGCCCGAGTTGGAGGCCTGGATCGTGATGGCTCCGCTTGCGTCTGGCTGAGCGGCGGCGACGTCTTGATAATTGCCGCTTGCCTCGGCGATCGACACTGCGGCTGAGTTGAGCAGATTGGAAAAGGAGTACGGGGAACCCATCAGGTTCAATCCACCCTCGATTGAGACGAGGCCGAGAACGAGGACTACCACCCCAGCGACTTGAACGAAACGGGTATGCAGTACTTCGCCTAGGCGTGTTGCCACATATGCGAGACCAAAGAAGACCGGCGTTGTGCCCAGGATGAAAGCGAACATGATCGCCGCTCCGATAAGCGGCGACCCGGTTCCCACTGCGAGCACCATCATCGCCTGGGTCACGCCGCAGGGGATGAATATCGTGAGCGTGCCTAGGAATAAGGGCGTAGCGATTGTGCTGGCACTGTTCTTCGCATAGCGGCGGACAAAACGGGTGATGAAGCGCGGAGGCTCGATCACGAAATAGCGAAAGATCGGGTGGAGGTTGAACAACCGTGCCGCAGTGCCGAGCATGAAGATGCCAATGCCGATCTGAAGCGCCGCCCGGCTATATGGGCTGAGTTGAAGGACGGAGCCGAGCCAGCCCAAGAGGACACCCAGGACGGTGTAAGCGACTAGCTTGGCGGCCAAAAAGAGAGCGATCGGGGTCGCCGCATTGCGTCGCTTGGGCTTTTCGGGTTGCGCCAGAGTCGCAAGCGCCGCGCGTTCGCTGCGACGCTGCTCCTTCGTCAGCTTGCGGTTAGAGCGCTTTTTACGCTGCGCGACCACGTGTTTGATCGCGAGCTGAGCCGCGACGTCGGTCTCAGCCTGGCGAGCGACTGACGTGGCCAGTAGGCCGGCCTGGACAGCTAGGCAGCTGAGCCCGCCGGTGGTTACTCCGGTGATGAAAGCAAGGCCCAGCAGGTTGCTGGATGGATCGAGGCTCACCTGGCCGATACCCCGGTAATCTGGTTGATCCGACGGCGCATGGCGACGAGTCTACTACCTGGAGATAGGAACCTGGCTCCCCTTGCCGCTCCTGCTACTATGGGGCGATAGTTAAGACTGGAGGTTGCCTGTGGACCATATCCTGCCGTACTTGTTCTTCCTGGCCTGTCCGATCTCGATGGGCTTGATGATGTGGATGATGATGCGTAGGGATCACAACCACGCATCAGCGCCCCAGAGTGATCCGCGCGTCGCCGAGCTAGAGAGCCAGGTCGGGGAGCTGCGGATGGCACTCCACCAGCGTCAGAGCGTTGAAACGGCGGCGTCGGTGACTCCGAATACAAACGCGGACAGGGAGTGACGGTGGACAACTCCCGTGGGCCCGCGGATGGAAGCGGAACCTTCCTCAGCACCGTCTTTATGTGCTTCGACTGGCGCGTCCTGGCAGGGTTCGGGGTGCTAGAGCTCGGTCTGCTGGCAGCCTCGCCACAGCTCGCCCTAGACGCACTGCCGGTGGAACTGGTACTGCTGTGCCCGATCACGGCCGCGAGGATGGTGCTGCGTGTGAACGCTGAGCGCCGGGCGCGAGCCGCTGTTAGCGAGGAGGACGCGCCGAGGGCTATGGTGCGGCCGGCTCCGTAGAGGCGCGCCGTCATGTTCGAGGGCTTGTCCCGGCTCGGGCGCCGGTGTGATTCTGGTGGTGGAAGACGGCGCTCCCTTTTCCGCTTCAAATCTATTGGATAGACAGTGAACTTTTCCGATGCAGCAGTGAGCGCCGCTGGGGTCCTTCTAATTGGATTCTTGGCCTGGTTCTTTTTCGGCCCTAAGAAGGCGCGACAGGCTGAACTGGTCGGCCAGGTGCAGCAAGTTCAAGTGATAGTCAAGGGCGGCTACGCGCCCAGCCTGATCCGTGTGCGCCAGAGCGTGCCGCTGAGGATCATTTTCGATCGCCAGGAGAGCGGCGACTGCACCTCCCGCGTCGTATTCCCGGACTTCGCCTTGAACAGGTCGCTGCCCGCCATGGCGAAGACCGCCGTTGAGCTCATGCCCGACAAGAGCGGGCAATTCGGCTTTGCGTGCGGCATGAATATGGTTCACGGCACGCTCATAGTGGAGCCGGCGTCCACGCCGGTAAAAGCCGTCTCCGCGCCCCCTGTAGAGCCGGTCATCGTAGGGTCGTCCAACGGCGCGGATGCCGCGCGACCTGCAGAAGCTGCCACCACCGAGGCTGCTGATCGCAAGGCCGAGATCGCCGATCTCACCCGCCGGGTGATCGTCGGCGCTCTGTTGATGGCGCCAGTGCTCTTCGCGGCGATGACTGACAGCTTCCTGCCCCTTTCGTGGTTGCCGCCGATCCTCCTCAATCACTGGCTGCAGTTGGCGCTGATCACACCGGTGATGTTCTACTCGGGCTGGCCGATCCACCGCACCGGCTGGCTCAGCATCGCGCACCGCAGCGCTGAGATGAATGCGCTTATCACCGTGGGCACGACCGCCGCCTACGGCTACAGCCTGCTGGTGACCGCGGCGCCGAGCCTGGTGCCGGCCGACCTGCGCGGCGTCTACTTCGAGACAGTCGGCGTGATCATCACGCTGATTCTTCTCGGCCGCCTGTTCGAAGCGCGGGCGAGGGCGGGCACCGGCGAGGCGATCAGGCAGCTGATCGGGCTCCAGCCGCGCACTGCACGTCTCGTGCGGGACGGTGTTGAGGCTGATGTTCCGGTTGAGGAAGTCGTTCCCGGCGACGTCATCTCAGTCCGACCCGGCGAGAAGATTCCTGTCGACGGCGATGTCATCGATGGCCACTCAACCGTGGATCAGTCCATGGTGACGGGGGAGCCGATACCGGCCACCAAGGAGGCCGGTGACACCGTGATCGGGGCAACCATCAATCAAACCGGTGCCTTTCGATTGCGTGCCACCCGAGTCGGCAAGGACACAATGCTGGCCCAGATCATTCGGCTGGTCGAACAGGCCCAGGGTTCAAAGGCACCAATCCAGCGACTCGCCGACGTGGTCGCAAGCTACTTCGTTCCAGTCGTCATGGCCATCGCGATCGCGACTTTCGTGGTCTGGTTCGTGGCCGGTCCGCCACCTGCGCTTACGCTCGCGCTCGTCAGCGCTGTAGCCGTACTGATCATCGCCTGTCCTTGCGCTCTTGGCCTCGCGACCCCACTTGCGATCATGGTCAGCACCGGCAAGGGCGCTGAACAGGGAATCCTCATCCGCTCGGCCGAAGCGCTCGAGACCGCGCAGAAGATCGACACCGTAGTTCTGGACAAGACCGGGACCCTGACTCGGGGTGCTCCAGCTCTTACGGATGTGATCGTCAGCGGCAACCTCACCGAGGATGAACTTCTGCAGCTCGTGGCCTCGGCCGAGCAAACCTCCGAGCATCCGCTCGGAGCTGCAATCGTCGCCGGTGCCCGAGCGCGTGGCGTCGAACTGGTCCAACCGACGGACTTCGGGTCGGTCACCGGAAAGGGTGTGCGCGCCACCATCGACGGGCGGAGGGTCCTGGTCGGCAACGAGAGATTCGTCCAGGAGGCTGGTGTCACCCTGGACGGATTCGCGGAAGCGGCGCGGCGGCTATCGATGGACGGCAAGACACCGATGGTGGCTGTCGTTGATGGCAAGTTGGCTGGCGTGATCGGAGTCGCCGACACAATGAAGGACGACTCAGTCGCGGCGGTTGCGGCGCTTCGTGACCTCGGTGTCGTGGTGGTGATGATGACGGGGGACAACCGGCAAACCGCGGCAGCGATAGCTCGCCAGGCAGGAATTGAGCGCGTGCTGGCCGAGGTCCTGCCCGACAAGAAGGCACTCGAAGTGCGGCGACTTCAGAGCGAACATCGAGTCGTTGCCATGGTTGGTGACGGGATCAATGACGCACCAGCCTTGGCGCAGGCGGATGTTGGTATGGCGATTGGCACAGGGACTGATGTCGCCATCGAGGCTTCGGACATCACCTTGATCTCCGGGTCTCTCCTCGGTGTCGTCACCGCCATCAATTTGAGCCGGGCGACAATGCGCAACATCCGTCAGAACCTGGTCTTTGCCTTCGCCTACAACATCGTCGGCATTCCGATCGCGGCCGGCGTCCTCTATCCGTTCCTGGGCCTTCGCCTGAGTCCGATGATCGCCGCAGCGGCGATGGCGATGAGCTCGCTGTCAGTGGTGTCGAACTCGAACCGTCTTCGTGGTTTCAAGCCGAAGGTAATTCAACCGGTCGATGGCGGTCGCCCACCTGCTGAGCCCATGGTCGAGGTCGGATCGCATGATGCTCCGCCCATCAGCCAACATGCCCCAACGGGCCAAGGAGAGAACATGTCAGACAAGACAAATGCGATTGATCCCGTATGCCAGGTGACAGTCGATACTGCGACGGCCGAGTATCGCTCTTTCCACAACGGCAAGGCTTACTACTTCTGCTCTGCCGGCTGCAAAGTGAGCTTCGACAAGGATCCGGGGAAGTTCGTCGGCACCGGCGCCAAAGGCCACGTGCGAGAGGTCCACTGAGCCGGGTTATCGGTTCGGGCTGCGTACCATGGGTTCGAAGTAGATGGGCATGCGGATGACGGGCTTCGGCCTCTTGGTGATGTTCATCGGCCTATTCGTGGTTGGTGCGCTCGTCGCGATCGTGGTCTGGGCGGTGATTTACTTCCCGGATCCGGTCGCTCGCACGGACCGAGCGATGGCCAGGCTCGCCAGATTCTCGATCAGCGCTACTCCCGGGGCGAGATTGGCGACGAGGAGTACAAGCGGATCCGCCACTAGCTAGGCTGACGCGCCTCCTCTGAGCCATCACGAGCGCATGCTGAACGTATCAACTGCAGCGCTCCAAGCGGCGGTAGACGGCCCTCCTCGAAAACTGAAGCCCTCCGTCTTTGGAGGGCTTCAGACTTCAGCCGATCCTGCTGCTTCCGCGACTGATCAGCTAAAAAACCGCTGACAACACATCATTAGGAGGTTGCCGACGAAACAACATGGCATATTTGTGGCGGCACCAGTGGCCGAGTTGAAGCAACACGGCATGAACGGCACGGCGGCTGCGAAGGTCGGAGCGAGCGCTGCCAAATTGACAGCCAGAATGGCGATTCGCGTCATGTCAACCACCTCAGGTAACGTTCAAAAGCGCCACGTTCACTGTAAGCGATCTTGGCCGGTTTGGCTGCACCTTGCGGTCGAACCGTCGAGAGGGGGTCGTCAAGGCCTTGGTGCCTACCGTCGGACAACAGCCTGCGCGTTTTTGACACTTTAACGCGTGGATTGCGACGGAATTTGGTGGACGAATCGACCACCATCGATGTTGGGTTTGAACTCGCGAATACGATCCCGTCGCAACGGGTGGTGCAGGCAAAGTGCGGTAACGTCACGGCGATGAACGTCCAGGTTCGCCCGGCGGGGTCCCTCCTCCAACAGGCCCGTGTAGCCCAGTGGATGACGGTCGGTTGGATGGTTATAGAGGGTGCTGTAGCCATCGGAGCTGGCATCGCCGCGCATTCGGTGGCGCTCACCGCCTTCGGGGTGGACAGTGGCATCGAACTGTTCTCTTCGGTGGTGGTCCTGCGCCGGCTTCTCCAGCGATCGGAAAGTGAGGAACGCGGCTCGATGACTGGGGGAGAGCGCAGCGCGACCAAGTTCGTCGGCTTCGCCTTGTACGGCCTGATTGTCTACATCGTGCTCTCGGCAGGGGTGGCGATAGTGTTTCGCTTTGAGCCCTCAGCCTCGCCGCTCGGAATCGGACTCACGATCGCGTCTCTCTTGATCATGACCGCCCTGTGGCGTTGGCGGCGTGCACTCGCTGATCGACTTGGAAGTCCCGCCCTTCGGGGAGACGCGGCTTGCTCGATGGTCTGCTTGTATATGGCGGGCGTCGCCCTCGTGGGTTTACTGCTGAACCAGTTCTTCGGACTCTGGTGGGCCGACCCACTAGCAGGCCTGGCTTTGATTTGGTGGATCCGAGGTGAAGCTAAAGAAGCCGTAGAAGCGAGTCAAGAGTAAGTGGCTGAAATGCGTGTCAGACAGACGCCTCGACGCGAGTCCTTGTTTGATATCGGCGCATCGCTACTCCAGACCAGATGATTTCCACAACTCCAAATGGCCAGGCGCCGGCAAGGAATCCGTAGGCGCTCGACAGCAAGCACGCGATCGCGAAAACCAACACAAAGCGTCGATCACGTCCTTCGGCAGCATATGCCGCCATCATCAGAGAAACCGCCCCCACCCCAAACACCGTCACGCCCATCCCGGCCATTTTCACCACCCTCCGACTCCGAATCTCTTATCTGAGACCAGACTCAATTTGCCATTACCACCGAAGCGATCAGGCGCGGTCCGCTCGTCAAAAGGCTTTTTTGGGCCGATTTCGATCTCAGCGACAGGACACCAGTTCACAAAACAGATCGTTCCACAGCATGGAGCTTCGGCGCTCGATGACAGCCAAGATGACAGCCAAGACGGCGGACGTTTGTGGACGAGGACGCATCGTCGCGGACGACCGATGCTTACGACTGATCTTCAGCGTATGTTGGCGGACGGTCCTGGACGACAGGCCCGC
>DATCPW010000141.1:0-2902 GCA_036569865.1 Candidatus Dormiibacterota bacterium | reverse complement strand
AGCGCATAGGCCTGGTTCGGGTCGCTGGCCGAGGTCGCGAACACGATCCCGAGCACCTTGCCCTTGAGGTCGACGAGCGGGCCGCCCGAGTTGCCCGGCCGCACCCGCCCCTGGATGACGTAGACCTGCCGCGTGACCGCGTTGTTGCTGTAGATGTCACGCCCTATAGCTTCGACGGCCCCGTCGACGACCGCCGGCTCGACCCGCTCCGGCCCTCCACCCGGATAGCCGATCACCGCCCCGTCGGTGCCGCGCGAAGCGGGCGCAAAGCCCAGGCTCGGGCTCGTCAAACCAGGCACGCTCAGCAGGGCGAAGTCGCGATTGGGATCGAAGTAGACGACGGTGGCCGCAAGCTCATCGCCGCCCGGGGTCAGCAGGTGGTGGGCGTGAGTGCCGGACACCACGTGCGCATTGGTGACGACATAGCCGCCTCCGATTGCGAACCCGCTGCCCGTGACCAGACCTCCGCACCCGAGGCTGGTGACCTTGAAGACCGCCTGCGCGGCGTTGTTCACGCCGGGTGTGTTGACCGTGGCCGCGGCTGGAATCGGGAGGGCCGCAGGCAGCGTCGGCTCGAGTCCGGCGAACACAGCTGGAAACTGGACTCCGGCAAGGATGTCCTCGACCCGCGCGAGAAATGCGGGGCGCTGCGGCGCGATGGAGTCGAGCTGACGCAGCACGACTGACTGCTGGATCTGCTGCGCGACCTCCTGGCTGGGTCCGCGCGAGAAGCTCAGGCCAAGGAACCACATCATCACCAGCACCGCCAGAGCGGAGAACGCGGCGCCGCCCAGCGAATCGCTGGCGCTGTGGCGCCCGCCGCGCAGGATGCGCCTGCGGATCGGCTCTCCGGTCGCGTATCCGATGCTGGACCCGAGGCTGCCCCCGATGATCAGCACCAGGACCGCCCCCAGCGGCCGCGCGACGGGGCTCGTGACGCGGATGTAATCCAGCACCGGCTCCGCCGCGATGGCGCCCAGCAGGACGCCCGCCAGCAGGCCGAGGTACTGCAACATCGAGAGCCAGAACCCGCGGCGGTAGCCGTTGGCGAGGCCGATCAAAGTCGCTGCAACGATCACGAGATCGACGAAGTTTGGGATGCCTTAAGCGTAGAGGCGCCTGCTTGGTGGGCGCTCCAGAGCTGCCTTAGTGTTTCGGCGGACCTTCTGGCGTGGTGCTTTCCAGCTCCGCCTCGGCCTTCCGGTTCCGGGCGTCGCCTCGCAGGACCCACCATCCCAATCCCACGACTCCGAGCGAAGCGACCAGGAAGGTGATGCTCATCCCGAGCCACGCGGGCACCCATTCACCGGCGAGAACGACCACCTCGCTAGCCCGTCGCTGCAGGAATGGGCACTGCCGGCTCTCCGCCGGCTACGCGCAGGTCGCGTAGCGGCATGTAGCTGTGGACCGGCGGGACCTTCTCGAAGTTGTAAGGCGGCGGCGGTGAGGTAGTGGCCCACTCCAACGTGTTGCCCGACCACGGGTCGTCGCCCGCGATCTCCCCTCCGTTCCAGCTGCGTATCACGTTGATCAGGAAAAGCAGAACCGAGAAGGCGATGAGGAATGAGGAGATGGTGATGATCATGTTGGTGGTGGCCCAGGCGGGGTTGGCGTAGGTGGCGATGCGCCGCGGCATGCCCTCGAGGCCGAGCGAATGCATGATCAGGAACGTCCCGTTGAAGCCGATGAACAGGGTCCAGAAGTTCCACTCGCCAAGCGTCTTGTTGAGCATCCGGCCGGTGATCTTCGGGAACCAGTAGTAGATGCCGGCGAAGATCGTGAACACGCTGCCTCCGAAGAGCACGTAGTGGAGGTGGGCCACGACGTAGTAGGACTGGTGCAGCTGGGTATCGACCGGCACTGAGGCCAGGTACACGCCAGTGATTCCGCCGATCAAGAAGGTCGCGAGGAATCCCCACGCGAACTTCATGGGCACAGTGAACTCAACCGAGCCCCACCAGGTCGTCGCGATCCAGTTGAAGAACTTGATGCCTGTGGGCACAGCGATGAGCATCGTCATGAACATGAAGAAACCTTCTACGTAGGTGTTCATGCCGACTGTGAACATGTGGTGCGCCCAGACGGTCATCGAAAGGAACACGATGCCGAAGAGCGCGCCGACCATCGTCATGTAGCCGAAGATCACCTTGCGGGCAAAGACGGGGATGATCTCCGAGATCATTCCGAAGCCGGGGAGAATCATGATGTAGACCTCGGGGTGCCCGAAGAACCAGAACAGGTGCTGGTAGAGCACTGGGCGGCCCTGGGTCGTGAAGAAATTCGTCCCGAGCTGGCGGTCGAACTCGACGAGGATCATGGCCGCGGCGAGGGGAGCGCCCACGATCAGGAGCAGGATCGAGGTCGAAATCTGCGCCCACACGAACAGGGGCAATCGAGTGAGCTTCATCCCCGGCGCGCGCAAGGCGACGATGGTCGTGAGGAAGTTCGTCGAGGCCATGATTCCCGAGATCGCCCATACGATCAGGCTCATCGCCCAGAAGTCGACTCCGAGGCTGCCGTTCTGGTAGGCCTTCTCGGTCAGCGGCGCGTAACCGGTCCATCCCGCATCGAGCGCACCTTTGCCGAAGAGAAAACCGCCGTAATAAAGCAGGATCGAGACAGGCACCAGCCAGAAACCAAGGAGGTTGACGCGCGGGAAGGCCATGTCCCGGGCGCCGATCATGATCGGCACAAAGTAGTTGGCGATTCCTGTCAGGAAGATCGTGACGAAGAAGAAGATCATCGTCACGCCGTGCGCCGAGATGAGCTGGTTGTAGGTCTCAGCGTCGACCACCGATAGGTTGGGCTGCGAGAGCTGCAGTCGGATGATCAGCGCGAAGATTCCGGCGAGCACGAAGCTCAACATGCCGGTGACCATGTACATGATCCCGATCAGCTTGTG
>DATCPW010000140.1:0-2042 GCA_036569865.1 Candidatus Dormiibacterota bacterium | reverse complement strand
GACCACGCCCGCTGCGGCAGAGACCGAACAGACCTAGCCCAGGGCCGACTGGCATATCCGGTAAAATTCGCCACCGATGGCACAACCAAAGGTCAAGCTATCCAAATCCAAGAAGGGCAGACGCCGGTCTCACCTGGCGCTTGCGCTCATCCAGCTCCAGCCATGCCCTAACTGCAAGAAGCCCAGGCGCCAGCACTCGATCTGCCCCAACTGCGGCCACTACGCGGGCCGCGAGGTGATCAAGACCGCATAGGGGGGCCACCATGCCCAGGATCGCCTTCGTTTTCCCCGGTCAGGGCTCCCAGCACGCCGGCATGGGCAAGGACCTGCTCGAGGACCCCGAGATCGCGGAGCTGTGCGAAAAGTGCAGCGCATCGTCCGACGTCGACCTGGTGCGCCTGCTCACCACCGCTGACGACGACGAGCTGAAGCTCACCCAGAACGCCCAACCGGCCCTGTGCTTCGTCGGCCTCGGCTTGACGCTGCTGCTGAGGCGTCGCGGCATCGAGGCGGTCGCCGCGGCAGGACACTCCGTCGGCGAGTATGCCGCCCTGGCCTCGTCGGGCGCCGTCACTGCACCCCTGGTCGTGAAGGCCGTGGTCGAGCGTGGACGAGCCATGGCCGACGCGCTGCCTGCGGGCACGAGCTCGATGGCGGCAGTCCTGGGCCTGACGGCTGAGGCGATCGAGGCCGCGCTCGCCGGAATCGAAGGCGTGTGGCCCGCCAACTACAACACCCCCACGCAGACGGTCATCGCCGGCACCACCTCGGGACTTGAGGCGGCAACCAGCGCTCTCCAGGCTGCGGGGGCGAAGCGGATCGTCCCGCTGAACGTGAGCGCCGGCTTCCACACGCCCCTCATGGCCCCGGCCGCCGAACGCCTGCGAGCGGCCCTCGAACGCATCGAATGGCGGTCGCCGAAGTTCCCTGTCATGGCCAACCTGACAGGCCGCGAGCACCAGGGGGGCGATCGGATCCCCCACGTGATGGAGATGCAGCTGAGGTCGCCGGTGCGCTGGGCTGCGTGCGTCGGGTCGCTGGTCGATCTGGGCTGCGACATGTTCATCGAGGTGGGGCCTAAGCGCGCTTTGACAGGGATGATGCGCGACCTCGCGCCGGGCGCCGCAGCGGTGGCGGTCGGCACGGCGGCAGCGTGCGCGGAGCTGGATATCGCCGGCTAAGAGGCCCCTGGGACCCCGGCCGCACCAAGCCCGGGCCCCGCCGGGGCTGGTAAAGTAGCGGCGCACCCGCCCACGCGCACCGGAGGCGAGATTTGGAAACTCAGAAACTAAGCTTCGAAGACTTCAAGAACATCGTTGTCGAGCGCCTTGGCTGTGAGCCAGAGCAAGTGACGATGGATGCGTCGTTCCAGGAAGACCTGAACGCCGACTCGCTCGACCTCGTCGAGCTGATCTACGCGTTCGAGGAAAACACGGGCCTCGAGATTCCCGACGAAGACGCCGAGAAGATCACGACGGTCGGCCAGGCTTGGGAGTACATCCAGGAGAAGTCCGGCTCATAGCACAGACTGCGGCGCCTCCCGCTCCAAACCTCCAGCTGCTCCAGCAGAAGATCGGCATCCATTTCCGCGACCCCAGCCTGTTGCTGGAGGCCGTGACCCACAGCTCGTTCGCCAACGAGAGCCCTCACCTGTCGCCGCGCGACAACGAGCGTCTTGAATATCTCGGTGACGCGGTCCTTCAGCTCATCACTGCCGAATACCTCTACAAGCACCACCCGGGAGCGAGCGAGGGCGAGCTGACGCAGACGCGGTCGGCCATGGTCAACACCAACACGCTCGCCTTGCTCGCGGAGCAGCTCGACATGGGCGCCTATCTCTATCTCGGCAAGGGCATTGCGAAGGGTGGGGGACGTAACCTGAAATCGCTCCTCGCGAACATGTTCGAGGCCGTGCTCGGCGCCGTGTTCCTGGATGCGGGCTATGACGCGGCATATCACTACTACCTCAACCGGTACCGCTCGCTGCCGTCGCCCGCGCAGGACGAGAACTTCAAGGGCCGCCTCCAGCAGGTCGCGCAGGA
>DATCPW010000139.1:0-6382 GCA_036569865.1 Candidatus Dormiibacterota bacterium | reverse complement strand
GGCCAAGGGGTGGCTGCGCGCTAAGGGCGTTTACGGCTTCTGGGGCGCGCATGCGGAGGGCGACGACATCGTCCTGGACAACGGCGTTCGGCTCCCGATGCTGCGGCAGCAGGTCGACCACGGCGATGACAAGCCGTACCTGTCGCTGGCCGACTTCGTCGCGGATAGCGGGGACCACATCGGCGCCTTCGCGGTCACCTCGGGCCTGGGCGCGGACGAGTTGTCCGAACGCTTCGCCGCGGAGCACGACGATTACCGCTCGATCATGGCCAAGGCCCTGGCCGACCGCCTGGCCGAGGCGTTCGCGGAGTACCTGCACCACGTCGTGAGGCGCGGATGGTACGAGACGGGCCCGGTGCTGTCGCGCGAGGACATTATCGGCGAGAAGTACAGGGGCATCCGGCCCGCGTACGGCTACCCCGCGTGCCCCGACCACTCGGAGAAGTTCAAGCTGTTCGACCTGCTGAACGCGCGCTCAATCGGCATGGAGCTGACCGAATCGGGCGCGATGACGCCGACGGCGGCGGTGGCGGGACTGTACTTCGCACACCCGAAGTCGAAGTACTTCATGGTCGGCAAGGTGGGCAAGGACCAGGTGGAGGACTACGCGAAACGCAAGTCAATGCCTCTACGCGAGGTGGAACGGTGGCTGCGCCCAATCCTGGGCTACGAGGAAGAGAACAGCTAGGAGTCCGAATGGTCCTCCCCGGTTGCCGGGGAGGTAGCCCGAAGGGCCGGAGGGGAGACTCAAGCTGGCAATCCGTTCACGGCACTAGCCGATCGGGCCGATCTGTTTTAGAAGCCGCGCAGCACGCATATCTACATTCGCTGCTCGGCTTGGATCCGGATCGTCCGCCGTCCAGATCGCGGACAGCACCGCCTGAGCCAACGCCCATAGCCGGATTCGCTCGCGATCGAAGCCGGTGAGGTCGGCAACCATCTCGACTCGCCGTCGCATCGCCCGCGCGGGATCCGGCGCCTCCAACAGCTCATCGACCCGGTTGCGAAAGACATCGCCAACTTCATAACAAGGCTCGCCGATCACGCCTTTCGGGTCGATCGCCAGCCAGGGTTCGCGTTCCGAACGCAGGACGTTGCCGAAGTGTAGGTCTCCGTGCAGCACGACCGGCGCTGCCGACGTGTCGCACATCTCGACGAAGAGTCTCTCGCCCATCTGGAAGAGGTCTGCGTCGATTGGCCCCGGGCCGAAGTACAAACGAACGTGGGTCGGCCATGCGCGCTTGTAAGCTCGAACGTCTGGAAGCGAGTGGTCGGAGGGCGGCGCCTTCTGAAGTTTGCGCATGACGGATGCGACAGCTTCCAGCGCCTGGTCGATCGGCTCGTGCCACATGGTGTCCCCGGGCTCGACGTTCTCCATCAACACCACGCGATCCTGACGCGCGAACTTGAGCACACGAGCCATGCCGTGGCCGTCATAGAGCAGCATCGCCTCGATGCCGGATACAAACGCGTCAGCATGGCCCCGCTCGGAGTCGGGCTCGGTTTTGATGACGGCTCGCGTGCCGTCAGGCAGGCTACACCGGCACACGAAGTTGCCCGGAAATACGTCCGGGTACGGCTCGCCCAGCGTCAGGGACCAACTTTCGACAGCGCGGTTAACGCGACGGTCGAGGTCGCGCATGCCGGCCTGACTAAGCTCCCTGCGCTTGCCGGATCGCCTCCCACACCCTCATCGGGTGCAGGGGCATGTCTATGTGCCTCACGCCCAGGTGTGACACCGCGTCGATAACCGCGTTCTGGACCGCCGGCGTGGAGCCTATGGTTCCCGACTCGCCAATTCCCTTGGCCCCCCACGGGTTGAGCGGCGTCGGTGTCTCCATCTGCACCGTCTCGATCTGCGGGATCTCGCCGATCGTCGGGATGACGTAGTCGATGAAGCTCGTGGTCAGCGGGTTGCCGTCGGCGTCGTAAACGAACTCCTCGTATAGGGCCTGGGCGACTCCTTGGGCGACGCCGCCGTGGATCTGCCCGTCAACGAGCATCTGGTTGAGCACCGTTCCGCAATCGTCGACAGCGATGTGGCGAACGAGGTGCGCATGACCCGTCTCCACGTCCACCTCGACCACTGCGACGTGGCACCCAAACGGGAACGTCTGGTCGTCCTGCTCGAAATCGAACTGCGCGACCAGCGTCGCCTGCGCGGCCAGCTCCGCCCAGCTCAGGGCCGTCGCCGGCACTCCCGCGACACCGAAGCGCCCGTCAGGCATGCGCACGATGTCCGCCACGCCCGCCTCCAACCGCCGCGCCGCCTCCTCTCGCGCCTTCTCCACCAGAGCAATGCTCGCGCCACGCACGGCGCTGCCGCCCAGCTGCAGCGAGCGCGAACCCGACGTACCCGACCCTCTGGCCACAAAACCGGTGTCCGACTGCACGATCCGAACGCTGTCGATCGGCACTCCGAGCACCTGTGAAGCCAGCTGCGCGTAAGCGGTCTCATGCCCCTGCCCGCTGGCGGTGGTGCCGACCGCGATCACGATCGAACCGTCTGGCTCAGCCCGCGCCTCTCCAAACTCGGTCGTGTTGAGCACCGCCGTCATCTCCACATACGTGCACAACCCGATGCCGAGCTGCACCCTGTCGCCCCTCTTGCGCCGGTCTCGCTGCTCGCGTCTCAGCTCCTCATAACCCGCTGCCTCGAGCGCGAGGTCGAGCGCTTTCGCGTAATCGCCGGTGTCGTAGGTGAGGCCGGTGGCGGTCGTGTACGGGAAAGGTCCGCTGATCAGGTTGCGGCGCCGCAGCTCGGCCGGATCCATCGCGAGCTCCGCGGCCAGCATATCCATCGCCCGCTCGACCATCGCGATCGCCTCGGGCCGCCCGGCACCGCGATAGGCGGACATGACCGCGGTATTCGTATAGACACAGCTGCCACGCCACCGAATGCGAGGGATCGCGTAAACGCCAGACGCAAGGAGCGCTGTAAGCACCAGCTGCGGGGGCGCCAGTCCCGCATAGGCGCCGGCGTCCGCAATGACGTCGGCCTCGAAGCCGACGAGCTTGCCATCAGAGGTGGCGCCCAACGCCACGTTCTGCACCTGGCCGCGCCCATGCGTCATCGCCACCATGTTTTCCGTTCGATACTCGAACCAGCGCACAGGGCGATCGAGCTTTTTCGCGATGGCCGCGATGACGCTCTGCTCCGGATACGTCATGAGCTTGGCCCCGAAAGCTCCGCCCACGTCACCAGCGATGACGCGAACGCTCGCCTCCGGCAGCCCGAGGGAATCGGCGACAGCTCCACGGACTCCAAAGGGCACCTGGGTCGATGCCCACATGCGAATTCCACCCTCGCCGTCAGGCTCCGCCACCACCGCATTGGCCTCGATGGGAACGGCGGCGAGTCGCTGATTCACGAATCGCGACCTCACAACCACATCGGCCCCATCGAGCGCGCCCTCTTCTCCGAGCTCGAACTCGAAGGCGAGGTTGTCGCCCTTGTCGGGATGCACCAGCATCGCGCCCGGCTCCAGCGCATGGGTCATGTCAACCAGCGCCGGAAGGATTTCGTAATCGACCACCACCGCCGCAGCCGCGTCGGCCGCCGCTTCCCGCGTTGCCGCCACGGCCACCGCCACAGCATCCCCGACGAACTTCACCTCGTCGGCGCACAGTCGCGGCCGCGGCGTCTCCGACTCGAACACAAGGTCGGAGGCCTGAAAGACGCCAACGACTCCAGGGAGCGACTGCGCATCGCTCACGTCAACGGATCTGATGCGTGCATGCGCATGCGGCGAGCGCACGAACACCGCGTGCAGGCTGCCCGGCGGCTGAACGTCGTCGGTGTACTTCCCGGCGCCGGTGACCAGTCGCGGGTCCTCGCGTCTCCTGACCTCGCCGTGCATCGCTGAGCTCACCGCCATAGCGCGAAATATAGGGTGCGCCTGATACTGGGACTCGAATGAGCGAGCGCGGACAGCGATGGGGAGTGCTGCCGTCCTACTGGAGCTATCAGGGACAGCTCACTGAAACGTCGGTCGAGACTGAGGACGCAATCCTCACGGCAATGGGCGCGGCGGGCGAGCGCCCACGCAGCGGGCGGCGCCTCAAGCTGCCATCCGAAGCGTGCGCCATCGGTCCAAACCGCGCATGGGGTTGGGCCGTCCAGCTGTATTCAGCCCGCTCGCGTGACAGCTGGGGCATCGGCGACATGGCCGACCTTCGCCGCCTCGCAAAGTGGTCGAGAAAGCAAGGCGCCGAGGTCCTCCTCATCAACCCGCTCGGCGCGCAGACGCCAATCCTTCCTTACGAAGCATCGCCGTACTACGCCTCGTCGCGTCGCTTCCGCAACACGATCTACATCCGCATCGAGGAGGTCGAGGGCGCCGAGCAAGTCGCCACGGAGCTCGAACCGCTGCGCACCGCCGCGCACAAGCTGAACGACCAGCGCCTCATCGATTACGACGAGGTCTTCCGCCTGAAGTTCAAGGCCCTCGAAGCGATCTTCAAAGTGGCCCCCGACCCGCCCCGGCTGGGGCCGTGGGCGCATAGCAAGGGCCAGGCGCTCCGCGACTTCGCCACGTACAACGCCCTTGCCGAGGAGCACGGCCCGGCATGGCGGAGCTGGCCCGCCGAGCTGCGCCATCCAAAAGGCGCAGGCGTTGACGCAGAGCGCCGCCGCCTCAGCCGCCGCGTCGCCTTCCACGTGTGGCAGCAGTTTCACCTCGATCGCCAGATGGCACGCGCGGCCCGTGAGATCGGCCTCATCACTGACGTGCCGGTGGGCTTCGCCTCGGATGGCTTCGACGCATGGCGGTGGCAAGACCTGCTCGCGCCCGAGATGCGCGTCGGCGCGCCGCCGGATGAGTTCTTCCGCGACGGCCAGGACTGGGGCCTTCCACCGTTCGACCCGTGGAAGCTGCGCCGCGCCCACTACGAGCCGTTCATCGAGGCGATCAGAAGCGCGACCACCCACGCGGCCGGCATCCGGCTCGACCACGTGATGGGACTGTTCCGCCTGTTCTGGATCCCAACCGGCATGGCCGCTGCGGGCGGCGCATATGTCCGCTACCCCGCCTCCGACCTCCTCGCCCTGCTCGCGCAGGAGAGCCGTCGCGCCAAGGCGTTCGTGATTGGCGAAGACCTCGGCCTCGTCGAGCCCGCGGTACGCAGCCGTCTTCGCCAGCGCGGCGCCTTGTCCTATCGCCTGCTGTGGTTCGAGGGCCCGACGCCTGACGAATGGCCGAAGAACTCCGTCGCGGCCGTCGGCACCCACGACCTGCCCACGCTGGCGGGCACGTGGAATCTCAGTGAGCCAGACCAGCGGCAACACCGCCTGCGTCAACGGCTCGTCGACGTGACGCATGCGCCTGACGGCACGCCGCCAATCGATGTCGCCGCCACGACCTACGCAGCGTTGGGTGCATCGCGATCGCGCATCGTGCTGGCCTCGATGGAGGACGCGCTCAGCGTCGAGGAACGACCGAACGTGCCGGGCACCACCACCGAATTTCCGAACTGGCGTCTCGCTCTGCCGCAGTCGCTCGAGGCGATCGAGACCGCGGACGGCCCGATGCGTATCTCGCGAGTTCTGCAAGAAGGCAGGTTGCATAAGCGGCCCTAGTACGATGGATAAGTGATCGCTTCCCGGTCTCGACTCAAGGGCACACAGCTTGATTTCTATCCTCTAGCCGCCCTCTCGAAGGCCGGCCTGCCGGACGCGTCCGGGCTGCCGATGACCGTGAAGGTCCTCCTCGAAGGGCTGCTGCGCCTCAGCGAGGCCGGCACCACCGGCGAGGAGAACGTCAAGAGCCTGGCCGCCTGGCCCAAGCCACCGCCCAAGGATTCCGAGCTTCCCTTCCTGCCGGCGCGCGTCCTCATGCAGGACTTCACTGGCGTGCCCGCGGTGGTGGACCTCGCCGCGATGCGGTCGGCGATGCAGCGCGCCGGCAGGGATGCCGGCAAGGTCGACCCCTTGGTCCCGGTCGATCTCGTCATCGACCACTCCGTCCAGGTCGACTCATTCGGCCTGCGCGACTCCTACACGCGCAACATCGAGCGTGAGATCGAGCGCAACCACGAGCGCTACGCGCTGCTTCGTTGGGCGCAGCAGGCCTTCAACAACTTCTCACTGGTCCCACCGGGCATGGGCATATGCCACCAGGTCAACCTCGAGTACGTGGCCAAGGTGGTGCAGGTTCGCGACCTCAAAGGCCACAAGGTCGCGATCCCTGACACGCTGATGGGCACGGACTCACACACGACGATGGTCAACGGCCTCGGCGTCCTCGGCTGGGGAGTTGGCGGCATCGAGGCCGAGGCCGCGATGCTCGGACAACCGGCGTATCTGCCCACGCCCATCGTGGTCGGCGTCCGCTTCGGCGGCGCGCTGCCCGCGGGATCGACCGCGACCGACCTCGTCCTCACC
>DATCPW010000138.1:0-10537 GCA_036569865.1 Candidatus Dormiibacterota bacterium | reverse complement strand
CAAGGGCTACCGCTCGATGGCTGCCAAGCTCGAGAAGCCGCTGCTCGATTTCGTCGGAGGGTTGCCGGCAGGAGCCAGGCTCCCCGAGTTCCAGGCACTCGACCGCGAGGGGTGGCTCGATTTGAACCTGGGCATCATGCGCCGCGTCGTCGACCCTGTCCTGGAGACGGGGCGGTTGCCCAACTCGCTGATCGTCGAGTTCGGCCGCACCGGCCTCGATCACTACATGGCGCTGATGCTTGCTTTCCTCGGGCGCCGGGTCCTGGGGCAATACGACCCGCAGCTCATGGGCGTCGAGCCTCTCGACGACGCGGGCCTGTATCTCGTGGAGACCAACGTCGAAGAATGGGGCCGCATCGCCAACCTTCCGGAACAGGACCTGCGTCGCTGGCTGATCCTTCACGAGATGACGCATGCGTGGCAGTTCGCCGCCCACCCATGGCTGCGCGAGCACATGGAGCAGTCGATGCGCATGCTTCTCGACACCGTCACCAAGAAGGTGTCGACCGCTGCGCGGATTGCGGCTTTTGCCGGTGTCCTGCCCTCGCAATGGAGGGTGATGCGCCAGATGCAGGGCACCATGTCGCTGATCGAGGGTTATAGCAACCTCGTCATGAATGAGCTCGGCGCCACCCTGCTTCCGGGCTTCCACGAGTTGGAGGAAGCCTATCGCCAGCGGAGCTCCAACAAGAGCGTGCTCGACCAGCTGATCTGGAAGCTGACTGGCCTTGACCTGAAGCTCCAGCAGTACAAGAAAGGGGAGGCCTTCGCCAAGGCCGTCTACGACGCTCACGGCATGAAGACCCTGAACCTGGCTTGGAAGGGTCCTGGCCAGATGCCGCGGCTGGAAGAGCTCGCCGATCCCGAACGCTGGTACCGGCGGGTGGCGCGCTAGCCGCTACTCCTCTTGGGCAGTTTCCTCGCTCATCGGCACGATCGCGATCGGTAGCTCGGAGATGTCGAAATACCGCACTGGCTTGGACATCCGCTTCGCGATCCCGACCTGCACCTTCACGCCAAGCGACATGTGTCCGAAGACCCAGACCTCGTCGCATCGGGCAAGGAGGTTGTTCATGGCCTCGCGGACGATCTCCTTCGAGACCGTGTGCATCAGGTAGTAGTCGAAGAGCATGAAGGGGCTCACCGGTACCATCCCGGCATCGAGCACGAACTTCTGGATATGCGTGCGCCAGTAGAAGACTTTGTTTGACATCGCGACGTACACCAGCCGCTTGGGATGACGCAGCGTTTCTTCGGCCTGGTCTCGAGCCGTCGGTTTGGTCGCCGGCTGGAAGATTCGCTCGAGGATGTCTTCAGCGGCCTTCCCCGAGATCGTCGCCATGAGTCGGCCTATCCTATCAGCCGTGCCAAAACCCTCCGGCGCCGAGGCCGCTCGCGGTAACGCGGACCGATTTCGCCTCGACGGGCGGGTCGCGCTGGTCACCGGCGCCAGCCGCGGCATCGGCAGCGCCATCGCCGAGGCGTTGGCCGAACAGGGCGCCCAGGTGGTCCTTTCCAGCCGCAAGCAGGCCGACCTCGTTGCCGAGTCGGAACGGATCAACGCCAGGTTTCCGGACAGGACGGTGCCAATCGCCGCGCATGCCGGCAAAACGGAGGACCTGCAGCACCTCGTTGACGAGGTGATGTCGCGCTTCGCGCGCATCGACATCCTGGTCAACAACGCCGCCACGAATCCGTACTTCGGGCCCGTGCTCGGCGCCGACCTTGGCGCCTGGGACAAGACGTTCGAGGTCAACCTTCGGGGTGTCTTCCAGCTGACCAAGCTTGTGTACGAGGCGTCGATGGAGACGAACGGCGGCGCGGTCGTCAACGTCGCCAGCATCGGCGGGCTCAGGCCCGGCTTCGGCCTCGGCGTCTACAACATCACGAAGGCGGGCGTGATCATGCTGACCAGGCAGCTGGCCCGCGAGCTGGGTGGCAAGGTGCGGGTCAACGCTGTGGCGCCAGGCCTGGTGAAGACGCGGTTCGCCGAGGCGCTGTGGGGAAACGAAGCGATTCTGGAGAGGGTCCTTGCCTCCAACCCGATGGGCCGGATCGGGATGCCAGACGAGATCGCGGGAGCGGTTGCCTTCCTGGCGAGTGATGCCGCCTCATACATAAACGGTGAAGTGCTCGTAATTGACGGTGGCGGTGGGGAGCCGTAGCTCGTGCCCGGCCTCCAGGCGATGCTTCCGACTAAATAGGGCGCCTCGTCCGCTGGGGTCCACGCGACGAGGTCGCGGGAGTATTGCGGGGGTGGCGGGGAACCGTAGTTTCCTCGACCAACTCCTCGTCCGACTCGCCGTTCTCCGATGCTGGGGCCCTCGAGTGGATGAAGTCCTCCAGCTCTTTTTCGTACTGGTAGCCCTGGTTGTCCGGCGTGTAGCGCAGCACCCGTCGTTGCGAGATGTACTCCTCGAAAGCAGCCCCGGTGTCTCGCGCAGCGCGAAAGCCGAGCAGCCGAGATGCCTTGGCGGTCGAGAGCACCCGTCCCCAGCGCAGCAGGTCGAGCAGCTGGGGTGAGAGGGAAGCTATACCCGCCTTGCTGAGCGCGAATGCCGCGAGGTCGACCCCAAAAGGCGGGATCAGCGGCGCGTGCAGCTTCCCCGCATCGTCCAGCAGCTTGGAGAGAGGCTCGGCGCCGGGGGCGGCGATGTTGTACGCGCCGGCCGGGCCGCGCTTGACCGCCAGCCGCATCGCTTCGACACAGTCGTCGCGATGGGTGAGCTGGAAAGTTGGGTCGTAGCCGGCAATCGTCGGCACCACCTCGAGGTCGAGATACCTGGCGAGTGGTTGGGGCTCATCCGGATTGAGGCTGTTCCCAAAACGCAGGACCAGGATGTCGATGGCGGCGTTTCGCGCCGCGAAGTCGTTCACGTAGGACTCAACCTCGACGATATCGCGCACGAACTGATGACGAGAGTTGCTGTCGAGTCGATGGTCCTCGCGGATGCCGGTCGGCAGTTCGGGGTGCGATCCATAAACGTGGCTCGAGGATTTGAGGATGAAGCGGGTGACCGGGCTGCCTGCTCCCGCGCAACCCGCCAGCAGGTTGAGCGTGCCGATCACATTCACCTCGTGCGCCCGCCGCGGATCCATGTCGAACGAATCGACCCGGGTCAGCGCGTGCACCACCGTGTCGATCCCGACCGAACGGACCAGCTTGCCGATGAGCGAGTGGCGGATGTCGAGCTTGAGGTAGTCGGCCCGCCCCAGGTCGTAGCGAGGCTCGCGGATGTCGATGCCGATCACCTCGGCGACGTCGGGGTCCTCGACCAGGCGCTGCACGACGAGCGCACCCCACCAACGAGCCACCCCGGTAACGAGAATCCTGCGTTTCTTAGAGGGCATCTCGGATCAGTCTAAGTACCCAGCAAAATGACGAGCGCGGCAGGGTTGGCCGGGGTCCCCCCGGCCATGACTTTGTTCTTTCGCCTCCCAGTCGTTGTGAGAGGGACGAATCCTCAATAAATCCCATCCATAGCCGGATTAAGAGCAGGCGCGCGCGCAGCGCCCGCCGATGAGAGAAGACCATCTGGGTCTTCTCTCATACCGTTAGGTTCGCTTTATAACGTCCCTCTCCATCTGCGCCACCGCTCGGGCGACGGTTTCGAATAGCGGGGATTTCGCCTGGCGCACTGCCCATTCGAGCTGCCGGAGCAGCGAGTAGAGGCTCTTCATCGCCTTGATCGCGTCGCCGATGTCGACGTTGGGAGGCAGCGGGATCTTGTCCAGCTGCTCTCCGGCCGCCCACCTGTACGCGAAGTCGATGTAGTCGTGCGACGGCTGCCGGAGGTTGGGCTCGTCGAGGTCGCTCTCCATGTCGGCGAAGCGGAAGTAAAGGGAGCGCACCAGCCTCGCCGTCTGAGCGATCGCAGGCGTGGGGTACCGCCGCGGCCCTCGCTGCTGCCGATCTCTGCCGCCACGCTCGCGATCCTCGACCGCCAGCATGATGAGCACGGCGCACAGCTCCTCCGGAGCGAGTCCCTCGAGCCAACCCAGCCAGACCGCCTCCGCGACCAGGATCGTGTTCTCGCCGTAGATGCGCGAGGCGAACAGGCCCTTGCCGGTCGGCCGGTCGTTGGCGAGGAAGCCGGTCTCGGTCAGGATCCGGCACAGCCGGCGGAGCTTGCGCGCGTACTCGTCCATCTGGCCCTTGAGCTCGCGCTCGCCGCCGTCCAGCTCCTTCTGCAGCGTGCGGATCTCGGCGTACTTGGTCAGGTACTCGCCAAACCGAGGCGAGTGCACCAGCTTCAGCTTGCGCTGCCGCTCCAGCAGGCCCTTGGCCTCGATCTCGAGCCGCTGCACCAGGCGCCCCGCCGACCCCAACGTCCGCGTGTGCTTCCCGCGCCTCCCGCGACGCTCGGCGCCCGCTTCGCGCCGGAGGCGCCGGAGCTCGATTCTGATGGACCGGCGCCGGTCCTCGAGCTTGAAGTACTGGGCGACCTCATCGATCGAGACCTCGCTGTCGTTCCAGAGCTTGCGGATGTCGGCCAGCCGGGCGCGCACATTGATGAGGCGCTCCCTGGTCCTTTCCTCCGCCAGCCGCTTTTGGAATTGCCCAAACGATCGCTCCATCAGAGCTTCCGCTTGCTCCGGTGTGTAGATGCGAAGCAGGTTGAGCGCCATGTTGTAGCTGGGCAGGAACTTGGACTCGACCACCAGCGTGGCGCCCATCGCGACCTCATATATGGTGCCGATCTCCACATCCGATTCCTTGAGGATCACACCGTGCCCGATGACGTCGATTCCGCGGCGGCCGGCGCGGCCCATGAGCTGGGTCAGCTCACCGGTGGTGAGATTGGAAAAGTTGGTGCCGTCGAATTTGCTGAACGACGAAACGACCACCCCGCGCGCGGGCATGTTGATTCCGAGCGACAGGGTTTCGGTCGCAAACACGACCTTGATGAGGCCGCGCTGAAAGAGCTCTTCGACCATTTCCTTGTGGTACGGAAGAAGACCCGCGTGGTGCTCAGCCAGCCCTCGCCGCAACAGGCGGGCGTCGACCATGCGGCGAAATAACGCTTCCTCGTCGTGGTCGGTGAGACCGGCGAGCCGTTCCGCCGCGACCTTGTCGATCGCCTCCTTCTCGGCTGCGGTGGTCAGGTCGATCTCGTGGTATGAGCACCGCTGAAGGGCCTCGCGGCAACCGCGGCGCGAAAAGATGAAGTAGATCGCCGGCAGCATGTCCCCGCGCCTCAGCTCTTCGATCACATGCAGAAGATCGTTCGAGGGGAGCTTGCTGTAACCGCCAACGCGATATGCCGCCTCCTCTTCCTCTGCCGCTTTGCTCCACGTGCGCTGTTCGATCGCTCCGTCACCGTTGAAGAGGGGAAGTAACCGATTGTTGATCGCGAGCCAGAGCTTGAGCTCCACGGGTCGCACGTTGTGGAACACGGTCTCCATGCCGCCGCGGTTCTCCGCCATCCACTCGGCGATCTCGCGAAAGTTCCCGATCGTCGCCGACAGGCCGACGATCTTGATGGTCGTCGGAGCCTGGATGATGATCTCCTCCCAGACCGAACCGCGTGGAAAATCGTCGATGTAGTGGACCTCGTCGAGGACCACGTGCGACACCATGTCAAGCCTCTTCAGGTCCTCGTAGATGAGGTTGCGCAGGATCTCGGTCGTCATCACGACCACGGGCGCGTCGGGGTTGATCGAGTTCTCGCCGGTGACCAGCCCGACCGTCGCCTCGCCATACTCCCTGACGAAGTCGTGGTATTTCTGGTTGCTCAGCGCCTTGAGCGGCGTCGTGTAGATCACCTTTGAGCCGGCGCGCAGCGCGCGGAAGATCGCGTACTCCGCCACGACCGTCTTGCCGCTCGACGTGGGGGCACTGACGAGGACGCCTCCCGGGCCGCGGTCGAGCTTTTCGATGGCCTCGCGTTGAAACTCGTCGAGCTTGAAGGGCAGTGTGGCCTCGAACTCTTCTACTAGCGAGTCAGCAGTCTTCAAACTCTTATCAGCTCGGTCGAAACGTCGGTGATGCGCGCGCCGTCGCTGTGCGACTCCACATAGGACAGCACTGAGGCGAGTACCTCGTCCGCATGCCTGCCGCTGGCGCTGACCGTGGCTACTGCCAGCTCGGCCAGCTGCCAGCGATCGAGCTCGCCGACCTCGGCAGCCGCGACGTGATGCTCCTGTCGCAATCGTTTGAGCAGGCCGCTTACGACCTGGCGCTTTGATTTCAGTGAGCCGCTGTCCGGGAGGTGAAGGACCACCCGCAGCAGGCCGACCGTCAAGGGTGAGGACATCCATCGGCTAGATTACGTGGCGTGGAGACCCGAGCATCCGAGCTGCGCGAGCTCGGCCGCGAGCTCGTCAAAGCCTCCTACCTCAAGGGTGATTTCGTCCTCCGCTCCGGCAAGCGCTCGAACCGCTACTTCGACAAGTTCCTCTTTGAGACCGATCCCGCCGTTCTCCGCCGCCTCGGCAAGCACCTGGCGCGCCTGGTCCCGGCGGAAACGCAGCGCCTGGCCGCTCCGGAGCTGGGAGCGGTGCTACTGGGTGGCGCGGTGTCGATGGAGTCGGGCCTGCCTCTGGTGCTCGTGCGCAAGGAGCCGAAGGGATATGGGACCTCGAAGCAGATCGAAGGGCGCTTCGAACCCGGTGACAGGGTCACGGTGATCGAAGACGTCGTCACGACCGGCGGTGACTCGTTGCGGTCGGCGCAGGTGCTGCGCGACGCAGGGGTGGAGGTCATCCACCTGGTGGTCGTGCTCGACCGCGGCGAAGGGGGAGAGGACAACATCAGAGCCGCCGGCATCCCTTACTCGCCACTATTTCGGATAGCAGATCTGGAGCTTGACTAGGACTTCCAATTGCGAATTGCGTGAATCCAATTTCAGGCAAGCTGACGTGGTTGGTAGGCCTGGCTCCGCCAGGCCGCCTACCCCGTATCGCATCACACGCTGCCCGTGGCGGGGAGTAAACATTCAAAAAATCCCATCCCGGGAGGGTGGGCCATGGGAGGGAACCGACGGTTCCCTTCCATCTCTTTGACTGAGCTCGTCATCGCCGGAGGGACCGTGGCCACGGCCAATGGTCCACGGCAGTTTGACGTTCACGTTTCCGACGGCGTCATCACGGCGCTGGAGGAGCACAGCACCAGGCATCCCGCCGGCGCGCGGGTCGTCGATGCGGGCGGCATGTACGTGCTGCCCGGCGCCATTGACGTCCACGTCCACGGCCGCGATCCGGGCTTCCCGGAGAAGGAGGACTTCAGCACCCTGACGATGGCGGCGGCCTCGGGCGGAGTCACGACGGTGATCGACATGCCGAACACGATCCCTGGCGTCGACTCCGGCGGAGTTCTGGAATCGAAGGCGGCCCTGGCGCACAGCAAAGCCCATGTCGATTTCGGTTTGTGGGGACTGATCCGCTCGAGCTCGACGGCCGACCAGCTTGAGAGCCTCGCTCAATCCGGCGCCATCGGCTTCAAGGCATACCTCGGCTATGCCTTCAGTCTCAGTCGCAAGCAGGTCCAGTACTCGCCGGAATCGGACGATCCCGACCTGGAGGCGCCGCCCGATTACGGAACGCTCCTCCGGCTCGCGCCGGTGGTCGCCGCGTTGGGCCTGCCGCTGGTGATCCACGCCGAGGACCCGGGCATCCTGTCCGCATTCAGGCGGCCGCTCGAGACGTATGCCGACGTGCTGGCATCCCGCCCGCCCGAGGCTGAGGCCGTCGCCATCGCGGCGGCGGCTGCGATCACCGACTCGTTTGGCGCCCGGCTGCACGTCGCGCACCTGTCAAGCGCGCTCGGGCTGAGGGCTGCTGAGATGGCGCTGCGAGATGGATCGCGGTTGAGCCTTGAGACGTGTCCCCAGTACCTGTGGCGAACAGATGCCGATTTCGCAAAGCTCGGGACTTTGATGAAGATGTACCCGCCGGTCCGCACGGCAGCCGACCGACAGGCTTTGATCGACGGCGTCGACAAGGGGGTGATCGGAATCGTGGCGACCGACCACGCACCACACACCGACGCGGAGAAGGCAAGGCCGCTAGGGGAAGCGGCCGCCGGGAGTCCCGGTGTCCAAACGCTTTATCTCAGCTGTCTCGAGCTGGCCAAGCGATTGGATGATGTGTGGAAGGCGCCGAAATGGGTGTCCGAGGCACCGGCGGCGCTCATCGGCCTGCAGGAGAGCAAGGGGAGAATCGCTCCGGGTTTCGACGCGGACTTGGCGATCGTCGACCCGCGGCGCAGCACGGTTTTTCGGCCTGCGCTGATGAAGTCAAAGCAAAAGCACGGAGCGCTGGAAGGCCTGGAGTCGAGCTTCTCGATCGTCGAGGTCTATGTGCGCGGCCGGCCCGTCGTTCGAAAGGGTCGCGCTGTCGGGGAGCCGATAGGTCGTATGGTGAAACCATCGTGAGGTCGTTGCGCATGGCGACTGTTTTGGCTTCGCCTGCGTTCTGTGGGTCGGTTCCGCGTGCGACAGCTCGAGCCCGTTGGCGGTCGCCTCGACTAGGACCAACGCTCAGACCAAAATCGTGCTAACGCTGACGACGATCCCCTAACGGGCCGCTGGCCCAAAGTCGGTTAGGCTCTTGCGCCGGCTCCTCTGAAGATCGGGTTCTGCGCGAGCTCGCGTTCCAAGCTGGTCGCGGGGCCATGTCCCGGGTAGAGGGCGGTCGTCAGCGGCAGGCGAAGGAGCTTGGTGCCGATGCTCATCATCTGGCGGCGCAGGTCTGTCTCGGGCGTTTGCTTGCCGATACCGCCGGCGAGGATCGTGTCGCCCACGAATGCATGGTTGGCGACGACGTAACAGACGCTGCCAGGCGTGTGCCCTGGGGTGTGGATGACCGAAAGCTTGAATTCGCCAAACTCGAGCTCGTCCCCATCCAACAAATACCTGTCGGCCGATCGCAGGAACTGCTTGGCGTCAGCGGAGTGAAGGGCGGTCTGGCCGCCGGTCAGCTCCTTCAAGTCATCTTTGCCGGCCACATGGCCCGGATGGCAATGGGTGGCGACGATGAAGCGGACCTTCAACCCCTTGATCTGGTCGACGATCTTGTCTACCGGCAGCCCGGGATCGATGACTATCGCCTCCTTGCTGGTCGAGTCGGCCACCACGTAGGCGTTGACCTCGCGGTCGAGCTTGACCTTTACGATTCCGAGCTTCACGAAAGAAATCTACGACTTCCTGAGAGCGATCAGTATTTGGGCCGTGGACCAGCGGGTGGCAGTAGTCGTCTTCGGAAGCGCGCTGCTCCTGATCTGCATCTTCTGGATCTACGGATACATCCGGCGCCGAGCGAAGAAACGCTAGCGTCGCAGGGTTGGCCGGGGTCCCCCCGGCCATGACTTTGTTCTAAATCACGCCAAGCGTTGCCAGGAGCGACCATTTCGTAATTAATCCCATCCTCAGCCGGATTAAGAGCAGCCGCGCGCGAAGCGCCCGGCGATGAGAGAAGACCATCTGGGTCTTCTCTCATAAGGCGCTCTATTGAGCGCCGCTCTCTCCCTGGACCTTGATGCGCAGCGCGTCCAGGTAGTCGAACTTGTCGAGGGCCGGCTTGGCTCGCGCCCGGTCCGGATACTTCGCGACCTGGATCGCCTCGAGAAGCAGGGCGATTTCCTCCTCGGTGAACTGGAGAGTCCTGTAGACGACCTCTTTCACCTTCGCGGGGCGATCGACGGCCTCCCTGATCACATCGTCCGTATCGCTTACGACCTGCGGACGAGTCGGCCGGAACAGCTCCTCGGAGCCTGCCAGAGATACGCGCTTGAAGGTGGTCACAACCTGTGATTCTCCAACACTTTGGCGGCGAGCGCACGGTAGGACCTAGCGCCGTCTGAGTCTTTGGCGTACTGCAGTATCGACTGGCCGGCTAGCGGAGTCTCGGCGAAACGTATGGAGTCGGTGATTCCGAAGTCGTAAACCTTGTCGCCGTACTTTTCTCTGACGGCCGCGAGCACCTCCTGCGAGTGGAGCGCGCGCTGCTTGTAGAGAGTGGGAAGGATGCCGGTGAGCTCGAGGCGCGGGTTCAGCCTTCGCTTGACACGCTCCATCGTGATGAGCAGCTCCTGCATGCCCTTGAGGGCGAGGAATTCCGCCTGCAGCGGAACCAGGACCTCATCGGCCGCCACAAGCGCGTTGATGACGATCAGGTCGAGCGAGGGCGGGCAGTCCATGATGATGAAGTCGTACCGCTTCTGCGCCGCCTCGAGCTTGTCGCGCAGGATGCTTTCGCGCCCGATCTCGTTGATCATCTGGTTTTCGGCGCCCGCCAGCTCGACGTCGGCGGGAATGTAGTGGACGCCCATCTGCGGGGCTTCCTGCACGACATCGGTCACCGTGGTTTCGGGGTTGACCAGGAGGTCGTAAATCGTCTTCTCGATGTTGGCCGGCGGCTTCATGTAGAGGGTGAGGTGGCCCTGGGCGTCGAGATCGATGAGCAATATCCGCTGCCCCAACTCCGCCAGAGCGGCGCCGAGGTTGACGGCGGTGGTGGTCTTGCCCACCCCCCCTTTCTGCATCGCGACGGCGATCGTTCGGGCCAAGAGTGATGCGAGTCTAACCCAAGGAGGCTG